>JAKFXM010000047.1 GCA_021731385.1 Methanobacteriota archaeon | reverse complement strand
GCCTATCGCTCACATAGAAAAAGGGGCTTTGCTTCGATTAGCAGCGGTTAAAAAATCCGCTGTAGTACTAATAAGACCATAAGTAAACCACATCCTTCTAATGAGTTCTGGCATTGCGGCTTGTTTGACTGTCATTCTGGCTTGTCCAGAATCTTTCTTTTTCGGAAGGATTCCGAACAAGTCGGAATGACAATTATCACCGATTTTCATACAGAAAAAGGCACCCTAATTTCTCACGAGGTAGCCCATAATTTGAAAACAAGTTTTCGGTTATTCAACCACGGGATTGTAGTTTCGTGATAAGTCTCAAGAGCATCCATCAATATGGGAAGATGCCTCTTTTTTTTCATTTCAATAACAATTGAATCATTATCAATAGTAAATTGTCCCCCATTGGTAAAGAATTTACTGCTTAAACTGCCGGATGTTTCCTTTTCAAAACCAGTAAAACTTTGTGCCATAATACGATAGAAATTATGAGCAGCTATCGTCATGGTCAAATCAAAATCCACCTTAACGACAACAGACGATGACAGACTATTGAGGTGGAAGAATTCTATCTGTTCAGATATCCCTTTTTCAACATTCCAGCGTTTTCCATATTGTCTTATGATTTGAGATGCAGAACGTTCTCTGTCGTTGGTAATGATAAAGGTCTCTTTTTCACGACCGTTGTCAGAGACAATAATTTGTCTCAAGGCACAGTCTGTATCAGGGAGGATTATTTCTGATTCATTGACTTTCACTTTTTCATATTTACGGTCAGGGCCTTCTACTCGAATCTGCTCCCAGTGGTCTTTGGTTAACTTTTTCAGATCAGCTAAAAGCCTCTTACTCCTTCTCCTAATGGTAATGAACTTGATATTGTCACGGTCAAGTTTTTCAAGGTTTTGGTAAGTGGTAAACTTTGAATCAAATATTAAACAAGCAGGGCTTTCTCCTCCCTGTTTCCAAAAATCAACAAACTGTAACACACATTCGGGCTGTTTGCGATGTTTAATTTCTGCATCAGAATAACATAATATTCCTGTATCTGGGTCCTGGCAAAGAGCCGCTAATACACTCTTTAATGCCTTGCCACGCTTCCCAGACCAATTGTTTTCCAACACACTGGCGTTACCCCAATGGGGAATAGCAGTAAAATCCATATTCACTATCCCACTTAAAAACCCTAATCCCTTTAGCCTATGAAACATTGCTGTTAAGAATCTTCGGTTCATTCCTCGATTGGTTCGATAGGAATAGCTGGACAATGTGCTATCCTTAGGCAACACATTGAGTCCACTAAAAAGCCCAAAGCCCCTATCCATTGCCCAGAGATCATCCTGGCTGTAACGATCATGTCCTGAGAGCTTCAACGCAATGAAGGACAACACACCTTGAACTCGGTTCAGTTCACTTGTCTCTGGATATTCGGCAGATTCAATCCACTGTTCAGCCTTCAACCATGCTAAAAGAGGCACAAAAGGCAAAATCCCAATACCCCTCTCTGAATGAAAGGTCTTTCCGTTGTCTTCCACCCAGTCAATGGGTTGGCTTTTTGGCGCCTTAATTATTTTGGAGGAGGCCCTTCTCCTCTCTATCTGTGTACGCCTCAGCAGCCGTACAAATCCTTCTTGAGTCAACACTCTATGAATGTAATCATGGGAGACTATATAACCCTCTGTATGGAGGACACTTTTAATATCCAGAACAGAGTAATTTTGCTTGCGAAGCTGAATTATCCTTTCTTTTGCCCCAGCTTTCTGAGTATCCATGTGCCTACCAGGATTATGGGTTACAAAGAAATGGGTGGAGTCTATATGTTGGCTATTGATTGCTTTCACAAAGTCCCGTTTCATAGCATTAATAGTATGGATAGAATAACCAAATCGATCTGCTACCTCTCTGGCTTTAAGTCTATCAATACACAGCGCTCTCATTGCTTCATATTTTTTATGAGTGACATGGATAGGGTTTAAAAAGAATCTCCTCACAATAACCATATAAATGGTATATATTATCTGAATTATAATGTCAACATAAATATGTTAAATCTGTGGAAAAAATTATGTCTTATTTGCATTTGCACCTGTATTATCAAGCATTTATGCATATTAAGCATAAGATATTGAATAAATTATCAGAATTATATGTTATTTTTAGTTCAGCTTATAATACCTATTATTCAGACAATAAACCCTAATGAAAAATTATTCTATATTTCTACTTGTTTGTGCAACTATTTGATATTTCAACGTTTTTGACTATAAATCGATGATAGACTGTGGTATTATGTGCTATAAATTAGGGTTCTTATATCTGTATGAAAATCAGTGATAATATGTCGCATTAGATGCAGATAGGTTGCGTACAACACATAGAAAGATGGATTTTGAGCGGTTTCAGACATATCTCACTTTCTCACAGAAATAAACAATTTTGCGTAGGCTGATAATCATGATTGTTTTTTTAGGAAATCATTATTCGTGAACCCCCACATTCCTTCTTGCTTGACCCTTGTC
>JAKFXM010000233.1 GCA_021731385.1 Methanobacteriota archaeon | reverse complement strand
ATGCCTGGAGATTATTCAATGAAAACATAAAATATGCAGGACCTGACTGTGGACTGGGTTCATGGCCAGATCAGGATTTAGCTTTCAGACTGCTGAAAAATACTGCGGAGGCGGTTGATGGGTTTATATGAATCTCCACAGGAGATTCATAGCTACGAAACTCTAAAGAGTTTCGTATTAATAGGGGATTTAAGTGATAAGACTAAATAATTCAACTAACATATTATTAAATAAAAGGGGGAGTAATTAATAAAATGGAATTCAGACATAAAGACCAGACGGACTATAAAGCCTTTATCCACCGATTTGAGCATGCCGTAGTCTATAGACTAAAAGATAAAACCCGGATAAAGGAAGCTATGGAATTACAGGATAAAATCCGATCATTGACAAAAGGGGGCGTTAATTTAACCAAAGAGATAAGAAAATGGAGAGATAAGGGATGATACTCGTTCTCGATGCATCCGTAATTGCAAAATGGTTTAAGAATGAGGATAATAGTGATTTAGCTCTAGGTATACGGGATGACTTCTGGAAAGGGCTGCATGAGATTATTGTTCCTGATCTGATTTTATATGAAATTTCAAATGCTCTGCGGTTTGATAGTAAATTTTCCTCCGAATTAATAAAAAAGTCAATTCAATCTTTGTTTGATATGGAAATTACAATTACTGTCCCATCTGAGAACTTGATTTCAAATGCTGTGGAAATTGCCGTTGATAAAAAGATTACAGTTTATGATGCAATATATGTAGCCTTGTCCTTGCAGACTTCTGCAGTTTTTATTACTGCAGATAAGGAACTATATGAAAAAGTAAAAATACTGAAGAATTGCAAATTATTATCAAAGGATATTATAACAAAGATATGATACAAAGATGAGAACCGCAAAAATCGAGAGAGAAACAAAAGAAACAGAAATAAAATTAGAACTGAATATTGACGGCTCCGGAAAATCCAAAATAGATACGCCGATAAAATTCCTGAACCACATGCTTGAGAATTTCTCAAAACATTCTAACTTTGATCTTACCATTAAAGCAACTGGCGATGTTGAGGTTGAAGACCACCATCTTGTTGAGGACATAGGAATTTCTCTTGGGCATGCCATTGACAAAGCCCTTAAAGACAAGACCGGAATTTCCAGAATGGGGCATGCAATAGTCCCGTTGGATGATGCTCTTGCTACCGTTGCTGTTGATTTAAGTGGCAGGGGTTATTCAGTCATTGATTTGAAATTCTCGGAATTCAAAGAAGCAAAATTAGGAGACCTGGGGAAGGAGACAATTCCTCATTTCTTCGAAGCGCTTGCAATGAACGGGAAATTCAACCTGCACATAAAGTCAGAAGGCAAAAATGACCACCATAAGGTTGAATCCTGCTTCAAGGCATTGGCAAGGGCTTTGCATGATGCGACAAGAATTACTGGAAAGGGGATTCCATCTACAAAAGGGGCAATCTGAAATAGCAGAACATCTAATTATATGAATTTCCTCTGGAAATTCATAGCTATGATTTTGGAGTTGCAACCATTGGTTGCAACTGCCCGACAACAGTAAATTTTTGACTGTTGTCGGTTGCATAGCAAAATCATATTATTTTTTCCCTGTCGTGAGGGTCATACTGTCCATCAGAAGCCACGGGTCACGCGGGTTGTTTTGGACATAGTTTGTTAATTTCTTTATCCCCTCATTAAATGATTCCTCATCTATTAGGCCCAATACAGACCTTGTTTTCAGTTTGTCAGTCTTTACCCTTTCATAAGCATCCTTGTATGTCTGCTGGACAACGGTCTCAGATGAAACCATTTTAAACCCAGCAATCCTGAAGTATTCTTCAACCTTTTCCCGGTTTGTTATGCGGGATTCATCCACCCGGGTGGTATTGGGAAAGAAAACATGCTCAGGGTCTTTCCTGAGGTCATCTATGCTTTTGTATCTGTGGAGGATTGGACTACCCTTTCTCAAGACACGGTGGCATTCAATCAGTACTTTAAGCGGGTCCTCTGTATGTTCAAGAAGGTGTGACATAAAAATAACATCAAATGATTCATTGGGGTAGGATAATGAAGTTGCATCCTGAATATCCCACCCAACATTTTCACTACCTGGTTTCTCCTTAGCTATTTGAATCATATCCCTAGAAATATCAGCCCCGGTTACTTTATATCCCAATTTAGATGCGATGGGAATCGAAAATCTTCCGGTCCCGCACCCCAGATCAAGCAATTCAACATTTTTATTGGAAGGACCTACATATTCTGCAATAAGATCCAGCCAACGCCGCATATTGAATTCTAAAATAGGACGTCCAAAATCAAACATCTCTGCCAGTCTGCTGTAATCTGTTTTTTCCATAGATATCTGCCAGTAAACACCTTGACAAACATTAGATATTCACAAATTTAGAATAAAAATCTCTTGCTTGAGTCTATTTCAGTTATAAAAACACCGCCGTCAACATAATAATAAGTCTGATAAATTGCAGTTAAAATGGCCGGATACTACAAAAGCACTCTTGAATAC
>JAKFXM010000212.1 GCA_021731385.1 Methanobacteriota archaeon | reverse complement strand
TGACACGTGTCTGAGCCCTTTGGGCTCAGCCACATCAAAACCCTTTCCCGAATCAGAACCTAAAGGTTCTGATTGGGCCCAAAAACCCGAATTAGCGACCATGTCGCTGATTGGGCCCAATGAGAGCAAAGCTCTCATTCGGGTTCCTAAAGGGTTTTGGCACCTAATCAACCCTAATCCATTCTTCAAATTTCAACACGAATTCTAACCTATTAATCTTCCTTTCCCGGCAGGAATAAATCCCTGGATTTCCTGAATATCAACTTTTTTGATTTTTTCGATGTCCTCCTTTTTTGCCTTCTTCAGGATAAATTCCTTGATTTTTTTTGAGAGTTCTCCTGATTTTTCATCACCAATACCTATTTTTACATGATAATCAGAATTTGGAATTATGGCGCTTTCCGGGCCGGCAATTACCATAGCCTCATCATTAATCTTAAATCCTATTGTAATCTCCAATTTCAAACCTCTAAACCAGTCCTTTTTTCCATAGATCATAAAAGCGCCCTTTGCTATGTACTCGCCGCTTGGCGGTGTTTTTGATACCTGCTCCGGATGGACGTAATATACATCACAACCCCCGATTCCGGATTTCCACGCACTTGAATAGGTTGCTGCCATCTGCGCCGTTTCCTCTTTTGTTCCTTCAGGAATTTCCAGATTTTCAGGATTTTTTATTATGAAAAAAGGCGCACCATGGATGTCAGCATGAAAGACAAGATCTTTTTTTTCTAAATGTTTTTTTATCAGAATTTCATTTGTCGTTGCATCCTTCCCGCCAACTACAAGGAATTTGTCACTTGAATAAAACCACCTAAAAGTTTCATACCACCTCTTTCCCCGTGTAATCTTCTCCTTTATCCCCACACCAGCCTTTGAAATTTCGTGGTTTTTTTCCAATTCCCCTATTTTTTTCAGGGTTTCTTCAAGCGCCTTTCTTGCACCCTTTACCTTCTCTTTTGCCCTTTTTGACTCTTCATAATAAAATTCAGCATTCCCAAATACTGATTTCTTCAGATCTATTGTGAATTTCATCTCTTATTCATCCCACTGATAGCCGCATTCCCTGCATGTGAATTTGTGCTTTGCTACATGCCATGGATATGGCGTTCTTGTGACAAACCAACTAATAATAAAATCCGTTGTTTTATCAACTGATAAGTTCCCGGAGCTACATGCGGGGCATATCTTTTCCATTTTTAACATAGTTTTTTAACCTGCCTATCCCATCTATCCCAATATAAGGGCACTTTGTGCCCTTATCTACCCTATAAGGGAAACTTCGTTTCCCTTATCAACCCACCCTTAAATTTTGGGAATGTGGCAGACACTTCGGTTCGAGACCTTTGGTCTCGAAACTTCGACAGCTTCGCTGTCGAATCGTGTCTGACACGTGTCTGAGCCCTTTGGGCTCAGCCACATCCAAACCCTTTCGTAAAGGGTTTGGGCCATAATCAACCCTAATTCTATTCATTTTTCACATAATTTCTCAATTTCCCAATGCCTTCTATCCCGATATCCACAACATCACCATCAAACAATTTTCCGGTACCGGGGGTTCCTGTAGCAATCAAATCCCCCCGCTCAAGCATCATAAACCTGCTAGCAAATTTTACGCATTCCTCTGCATTGTAGATCATATCTGATGTTCTACTATCGTGTATCAAATTTCCGTTAACCCGGCATTTTATGTTTAGGTCTTCTGTTTTCAGTTTTGTTTCTATCCATGGTCCAACAGGACAAAATGTTGGAAAACTCTTGCTTGCGCTCCACTGTACCATCTCCCTCTCAAGTTCTCTGGCAGTTACATCATTGACAACCGTACAACCAAGAATGTGTTTTTTCGGATTTTCTATCCTGTAGCCTGCCCTGCCTATAACAATCCCTAGTTCAGCCTCATGCTCCACATATTTCATGCCTTCAGGGATTATTATATAATCCTCATGTCCTACAACAGAATTCTGTGATTTTAATGTTAGCGTAGGATTTTTTGTTGCTATATCCTCCAACTCCTCTATATGCTTTCTGTAGTTGAAGCCGATGCAGACTATCTTTCCTGGATCTACCGGGGGAAGGAATTTGACATTATCGGGCGTGTATTTTTTGCCCGTTTTTTCCCCTATTCTAAATATGGTTCCTGAACTCTCCTCTATTCTATCCCCCTCTAAAATTCCAATACGCCTTTTTCCGTTAACTTCAAATCTGAGTAGTTTCATCCTTTAATCCGTTATAAACGGCATTCAGCGCCTCTCCTGTCTGAAGAGGATTTCTTTCATTCTTGATTTTCCTGTAGGTTTCGATATCGAGAAGATTCTTAAATTCCAACTTTAATCCATTGCAGGCAATCTCAAGCGCCTTATAAGATTCGGAGTCATATTTCAAAAAGCAGAATATTTTTTTGTATTTGTGGGCCGTTAAGTAATTTTCCAACCTTTTGGCAGTTACTTCTATATACCTCCTCTTTATCTCCGGGTTTTCCATCCTCTCGTCCCAGTTGTATGCATCAAATGGATACATGTCCTCGAACTCTCTTGGGATTACACCGGCATTGCTT
>JAKFXM010000033.1 GCA_021731385.1 Methanobacteriota archaeon | reverse complement strand
AACTTTAGTCATTTGGTTAATACGAACACAAGGCATAAGGTAACTGGAATCAATCTACTCAATAACTATCCGGAGATAGAAATCTCAAGTCCCTATGAGTTGGGAGGTGGTAAGTATGAGTGAATTTGAACACGACCCTATGATGAGAAGATTGCACGAGTTTAGGCGAAGGGATTATGAGGCAACAAAAAACCTCTCTTTTGCCGAAATAGAAAAACGGAGAAACAGACGAATTAACAAAAATCTTAGAGAGATAGGATATAAACTAGTTGATCTTGGAGATAGAACATCGAAGATAGTTAGAATACACTGAAAATTTGGCTATGAAAGAATCCGGTATTAATTGGAAAAAATGCAATTAGAAAGGAGTAATAAAAAGAACATCGGAATAGCAGATAGAATCTTGGGCATTCAAATCGGAAAAGATACATTAGAAAAAATTGCAAACAAGAGAAAAAATAGGGGACAAGAAAAATTTTGCTCCGCAAAATTTTTGTGCCCGAAAAATATAATCAGAATTGATATAAAAGAAAGTAAGAATAAGCCGCATACTATGCTTCAACCTGACCCGATAATGACCCGATAATTCAGAAAGATGGTAATGATGAAAGAGACGAACTGTCCAACCTGCAACAGAAAGAATGTCATCAGGAAGGGTAGAAGGAGGACTAAATTTGGTTTCAGACAGTTCTACTACTGCAAGGATTGCAAAAAAGGATGGACAGCAAGCAAATTGAGCAACAAGACCTATGGTCCAAAGGTTATTACGAGTGCCATCACTTCCTATAACCTTGGCAATACCCTCGAGGAATCCGCTAAATTGGTTAACAGCAGATTTAAGGTTCAGGTCTCAAAAAGTTCTGTTCACCAGTGGCTGAAGGAATTTTCACATATATGCACCTATAATAAACTCAGATTAGGGGTTCTGAAGAACCATGGAAATGAAATTCTTTTCAGTAAAGCATTTGAGCACAATGGTTTGAGTTACAATTTCAAGTACCATAAACCGAAATTGGAAATTCTATGCAATGATAATGGATTTTCCGGTTTAATGCAATATATACGGGGTTTTGAATTTGGATGTCCAACCAAATTCTTTGAGGAAGACGACAGATGTTCCCAGCTGAGGATTGATGTTCATGTCAAGAAAGAGGGGATGTTCAATCTCGCGTGTAAACTGGCTGGTTTTGCCCTGAAATCCTGCGGGAATAATAGCGAGAGGCATTCAATTGTTCAGAAGTTTATGCTGATAAATGATTCCTCTACTATTGCCTGTGAGGTTCCTGTCTGGTTCTGGGAAAAGAATTTAGATTTGGGAATCTGCGGGCATATTGATTTAATACAGATGAGAAACAATAGTATTTATGTGCTGGATTTCAAGCCTGATGCAATGAGGGAGAATGAGCATAAAGTGGCGAGTCAGCTTTATTTGTACGCATCTGGTTTAAGTTTTAGGACAGGGATACCATTGGGGAATTTCAGATGTGCTTGGTTTGATGATAAGGTTTACTATGAGTTTGGCCCGAAGGAGGCAAAGGTTAGGTTTCCAAACTCGAAATGGAGGTCTGATAAGCAACGAATATTGGAAGGAAAAGCAGCGGATTTTGTTTCCAGAGCAGGTAGCGAATCCTGGAAGGAATTTGGCTTGGGTTGGAAGGGTCTGAAAGCAAAACAGGTCATGAATTTTGGAAATCTAAGGGGTGTGAAATATGGATAAAAACAGCATCGGGAAGGGTTCTGGGGCAGGAAATTCGGGTTTAGTGGAGGGGAGACTAAATCATGAAAAAGCCCATAATTCTGGAAATCTCCGGGGGTTATCGGGTTTCCTTGTTTTGGTTATTGCCGTCATTCTCATATCTGCCATTATCACCTTCGCTTCCTTCGGGAATAGCCCAATCCCTGACCAAATCCTACCTGTGAATTCCTCTACTGAGTTAAATCTTTCTGTCTACTTCCCGGAATTTCAGGAAAATGTCTGGTTCTCTGCATCAAAGACTGAGAATGTATCCATTCTCTTTGGAAGTTCTCTTTCTGAGCCATGGAAGTTCTACCGCTCTTCTGATGTAACTATAGTTCCGCTCAGGGACTGGCTTGGTGAGGAATCAATTGAATTCAAAGCCACCGATGGGGAGAAGATTATCAAGAAATCCGTTCTGGTGAAGGTTGTGGAATTGCAGACAACAACCACAACAACAATCCCGCTAATCACAACTACACTCACGACAACAGGGTTAATCACCACAGTTAGCAGCCAAACGGCAACGGAATCAACCATCCCGGAGAACAGACAACCCGCAGAAATTGAAACCCAGTCCCTGCCACCTGAAAAGCCGGCAGAAAAAGGCGCGGGAATAAGATTAGCCCAGATATACAACTCAATGATATACTTCACCTCTCCGACCCCAGCCAATAATTCCTATATTTCTACTAACTGGACAGAAATCAACATAACAGTAAATACATCCACTCTTGATACCTTTATCTTCTCCTGGAACAACACCAATTACAGCTTCTATGATTCTTCCTTAGTCCTGGCGATGAATTTCAACAATAATT
>JAKFXM010000067.1 GCA_021731385.1 Methanobacteriota archaeon | reverse complement strand
GGTAACCTCTGGAGGTCAAAAAAGGAGAGTCTAAGAAAGAGCTTCTGGGGGGGGGTTGAAGATGAACCCGATGAATTGAAGAAACTTCAGGATGATAAGGAAAGGATAGAGGAATTAATAAAAAATACCAAGACAAAATATCACAAAAGGGAAATTGATGAGGAGAGTTTCAGGGAGATAGTCAAGGACTACCAGAAAGAACTGGTGGAGATAAATGTGAGGATCGAGGAAATGAAGAAAGGGAGGCACACATAATCAAACGCAAAACGGCCTTCTTCTCATCACCGCTTTCCTGAACAAATCGCCAAGTTCCTTTTCAGATGCATTTTTTCTGATAGAACCAAGTATATCAACAAGATTGTCATTTCTCATAAGACAGGGCTTCAATTTTCCATCGCTTGTCAGCCTTATTCTTGTGCAATGAAGGCAAAATTTGCCTTCAAACGGTCTGACTATCTCTATCTCCGAATTTTTAATTCTGTATCTTCGTCTATTGTGCATCTCTCTGCGGAATTGGACAGAATTTGCCTTTTTCATGATTTCATATTCTATCCGGTCTAGATTACAGTAATATCGTCCGAAGATTTCACCATTCATGCCATTAACACTAACAAGTTCTATGAGTTGCAAAACGCCCTTATTGGACGAGAACCCTATTAATTCATCAATTTCACTATCATTAAGCCCTTTGAAGACAACAGCATTTAGTTTTACAAAAAGTTTGGCATTAATTGCTGCCAGAATTCCATTAAGAACTTCCTTTAATCTTCCGCCACCCGTTATCCTGCTGTAGGTTTCGGAATTTATTGAATGAATGCTTATGTTTATGCCCTTAAGACCTGCCATTGCAAGAGGCTCTGCAAGTTTGCCTAAATTGAAACCATTTGTTGTTAATGTTGCATCAATGCCCTGAGTTGTAATTCCATCAACAATCTCGCATATGTCATTTCTTGACAATGGTTCCCCCCCGGAGATCTTTACCTTATTAACGCCAAATTTTTTTCCAATTCCGGAAATTGTTGCTATCTCCTCCGGAGTCATCTCCTCATCAGATGACAACGAACCCTCTTTATGGCAGTGAATGCAGGAGAGATTACACCTGGGGGTTACTGAAACCCTAAGTCCGGTGATAGGTCTTCCATAGGAATCATTCATTCTTTATCTCTATCACAATATTTTTTGGATTGGTGATTCCCCTGAGCGAGGATACCATTCCAGAAACAGTGTTGCATATAAATTTCCTTACAAATGGATTCATTTCCATCTCTTTTCCGTCAACCACGAGTTTTGCGTCCATTTTTCCTGATATCATTTAGAAATTTATCTTCTATCATGTTCACAAGTTCAGAATCATGAAAATTATACGAAACTCTGAAGAGTTTCGTAGTTATGAATTTGCTTTGCAAATTCATATTAAAGCACGGAATTTCTTGAAATGAAATTCTTTTCCTGCAGACAATCGCAAAAATTGGTTTTTTAATAGATGATAAATCCCTGCATGAATTTACCACCGCAATCTTTGGCTTGTATGAAGTCTTGTATCCATCTGCGATTATTAAATCTACATCATCAACAAATTTCAGAATTTCATCCAATTGCAATTCTTTTTCCAAATTTTTTATAAGTGCAAATTTATTCGGGGAGGATAAAATAACAACTTCTGCCCCGGCCTTTGTATGCCTCCATGTATCCTTTCCCTTTGTATCAATTGATGCGTTCTTATGCGAGTGCTTTATCGTGGCTATTTTATAGCCCCTATCCCTGAGGTTTTTTACCAGTATCTCGACAAGTGTTGTTTTTCCGGAATTCGGTTTTCCAACTACACAGATTACAGGGATCATTTATGTTCCTCAGAAGATTTCCCCCTTTTCTGCCTTGCAGTGGAAACGAGCATGTTCCATGCAAATCCAAGCCTGTCAAGATAGTTCGTGAATGTAAGCGAGTCTGAAAGTATCAGAGACCTTCCCTTCTCAAGATTGCCTTTCCCGCCAATCTCCCTTTCCCTCTTTATCAGCCCGAAATGAACAAGTTTAGGGATTATCTTGTTTTCAAGCGTTGACCGTGAATAATTTTTTTCCATAAGAAATCTGGAAATCTCATTCTTTGTAATCTTCTCATTCCTAAGGAGAATTTCTATAAAGTCGGTTGCTACCCTGAAGTATTTCGGCTGATATTTCCTTGGAAAGATGAAATCTATAATATCCTCAACATTCCAGATTATGGTCTTATCCAGACCCCCCTTATCCCTTATCTCCTTTCCATAATGCTTCGGCATCCAGAGGCTTTCTCCTGAGGGGATTCCCCTTGATACCGGCGGTGTTGGATTGAGATTCCCCTTTGGCATTTCAGTTAATAGTAAATTTAGATTTATATATTAATTGTAATTCAATAATTATATGATGAAAATGCAGGTAGTAAGTCTATGCGGGGGTAAAAGCTGCTGCCCGGTTGTGGAGATTGACGGGGATGTTGTCAAAATCGGGGAGAAGGGCAACCTCTGCATCCTCAGAAAAGAGGAATGGGAAACTCTGAAGGAGAAGGTAAAGGCTGGTGAGCTGTAG
>JAKFXM010000111.1 GCA_021731385.1 Methanobacteriota archaeon | reverse complement strand
TGTCTGATTTGCTTTGCAAATCAGACAAATACTCCGACCTTTAGGTCGGAGTTGTTTATTTTCTAAATCTGCCCTCCAAACGATTCGCTCAGTTAAAGTGGTGCCTTCCTCGAATGACCTAATCAGTATCCATACTGCGCCATTGGTCAATACGCCATATTTTGTCCCCTCGCTGAAAGAGTACTTCGCTAATTGGCGAATAACTTCCTTTTGTTCAATATCTACACTCAACTTTTTGGCTTCAACAAATAGGATTTTCTTTCCATTCTTTATCAAAGAGTAGTCCGGTACACCTTCTTCCGTGGATACATTAGGCTGAACTTCCTCTGGATTTTCAGGATTCCATCCAAGATTCCTCAAAATGGGATTTACTATTTGATCTCTCACTGCCATCTCATTTTGTTCGTACAGAGAACGAAACTTCTTTATTTTCTCTACTATTGGCGCTAACGCCTCATTTAGATTGTTCATTTTCTCACACTCCTCTTTATTGGCGGAATTTCATATAACTCGTTCATAGACGAACTGGTTCGTCTATACTCCCAAATTGGCATGATAGACGAAATACTTCGTCTATCCCTACTCTGGCTGAATGCTCTAAAACTGTCTTTATCTTCGCAAAATTTCTTGAATCGTCCGTATTTAGGCGAAATTTTATATCAACCCTAATTTCTCATTTACCTATCCAATCTTTCTATCATCTGGTCAATTCTCCCGCCGGGCCTTACCATTGGCAGAACGTGCTCATCAGGGTCTACAGGTATATCAAGAATGCAGGGCTTCCCCGAGTCCAGTGCCTCTTTCAGTGCAGGTTTTATCTCTTCGGGTCTTTCGATCCTTATTCCCTGGGCACCGAATGCCTCTGCATATTTCACAAAGTCAGGACTTTCCCCAAGGTATGTGTGAGATCTTCTTTTTCCATAGAATAAATCCTGCCACTGCTTTACCATACCCAGATACCTGTTATCAAGGAGTACTACAACAACAGGAATGTTTTCAACAACACATGTAGCTAAATCCTGACCCGTCATCAAAAAACTTCCTTCGCTGCCAATATCCATAACCTTGAAATTCGGTTTTGCTACCTTTGCACCGATTGCTGCCGGGAATCCGAAACCCATTGTTCCCAAGCCGCCTGATGAGATAAATGTTCTCGGATTTTTTATGTTCAGATAATGGGCAGACCACATCTGGCACTGACCCACCTCGGTTGTTATTATCGTCTTGTTATCAATAATCTCATTTATCTCCTTCATCACCCTCTGCTGCTTTATCGGAACATTGTCATAGTTGTAGAAAGGGGCGTATGCCTTTTTGAATTCCCTGAGTTTCTGGTCCCATGCAGTCTTTTCTGTTCCTTTTAATTTCTCCGTAATCTTTATTAAATTCTGCAGAATTAATTTCGCATCGCCCACTATCGGGATATCAGACCTTACATTCTTTCCTATCTCTGAGGGATCTATATCTGCATGGATTATCTTTGCATTTGCTGCGAAGTATTTTACATTCGCAGTTACCCTGTCGGAGAATCTGATACCTATTGCAAATAGTACATCAGACTCGCTGATCATTTGGTTTGCTGCCTTTCTTCCGTGCATTCCGGCCATGCCCAATGCAAGCGGATGATCCTCGGGGAAACAGCCCTTTCCCATCAGCGTTGTTGTAATAGGAATTCCTATAGATTCAGCAATTGTGAATAATTCCTTGCTTGCGTTTGAGGATATCACTCCTCCACCTGCAAGAATTACAGGCCTTTCAGCATTCATCAGAACCTTTGCAACCTCCTTTATCTGCTGTGGATGCCCGCCACTCTTCACTACCTTATAACCTGATAATTCCACATCCGCAGGATATTGAAATTTCTTTGTCAACTGTGCCTGCTGTATGTCCTTTGGCAAATCAATCAGGACAGGACCCTGCCTCCTTGTTGATGCAATCTTGAATGCTGCCTTTATTGAACTTGGAATATCGTCAGGATTCGTTATCTGGAAATTGTGCTTTGTCACAGGCATTGTTATCCCGACAATATCCGCTTCCTGGAATGCATCATTGCCGATTAATGAGACAGGAACCTGGCCGGTCAATGCAACTATCGGTACTGAATCTGAATGTGCATCTGTAATCCCTGTCACAAGATTTGTCGCTCCGGGACCGGAGGTTGCCATACAAACGCCAACCTGACCACTTACCCTTGCATAACCCTCGGCTGCATGGGCTGCACATTGTTCATGTCTCATTAAAATGTGTCTTATGTTCTTGTTGTCATAGAGGACATCATAGACCTCCATTATCGACCCGCCCGGAATACCAAAGATATGCTTTACCCCCTCTTCCTCAAGAGACTTTACAATTGCTTCGGCACCTTTCATTTTTCTGATTTGATTTATTATTCTATTTATTGGAATTTAAATTACCAGAAGACAATAACTTACCTATCAGGGCCGTGGGATAGTTTGGATCATAAGAGCATTTCATATACCTTGAGAGACAAGGTCTCTCCAGAATTTTTCAGGGGGCGTAGCCTATCAGCCACATATCCTTTAAAATTCCTCAAAACATTATAAATTCCACTCAAGG
>JAKFXM010000057.1 GCA_021731385.1 Methanobacteriota archaeon | reverse complement strand
GCATAGAATTTTGTCCCCTCCCCCAAATGCGGGCCTATCTCTATTACAACATCGCCTTCTTTCACCAACCCGTTTAGTATATCCCTATATCTTTGGGTATTATATGCAACTAGAATCATATTCCTACAAGAATTTCACTTTTAGCGAAATTCTTGGCTATTAGAAAGTATGATATGATTTTCCTTTGGAATGTATCTGGAGAGACTCTGTCTCCCGAATTAGCGACAAAGTCGCTAATTGGGCCCAATCAGAGCCTTCGGCTCTGATTCGGGCTCCAGAATATATGTCCGAGGGGTTTTACCTCTCGGCCACAATCAAATATTCAGTTGGAGAATTTCGACAACTGACTATTGGAGAAACTCGACAACTGATATGATTTTCCTTTGGAAAATCATAGCTTCGACACCTTTGGTGTCGAATAAAGAGTTTCGTATGAATATACTTTCTAATTCTATATTAAAATCAAAAAAAGATAATATAATATAATGCATCTTGACAAATTAGAAATTCAGGGATTTAAATCCTTCAGGGATAAGACTGCTCTGGAGTTTCCAAGCCAGTTAACTGCAATAGTAGGACCTAATGGTTCAGGTAAGAGCAATATAATCGACAGCATATGCTTTGTTCTTGGTCATTCAAGGGGTTTAAGGGCAAATAATCTCACGGAATTAATCTGCAATGGCGGCATTGGCGGGAAAGAATCTGAATTTGCAAGGGTAAGCATGTACCTGAGTAACGGGGACAATAAGAAGATTAAGATAACCCGGGAAGTTGACAGGGCTGGAAAGAGTATCTACAAACTTGATGATAAGCGAATCAGCAGACAGGAAATTATTGAAATTGTAGGGGACAACGAATACAATATAATCCTACAGGATGATGTCACAAAGGTAATTGAGATGAAGCCAAAGGAGAGGAGGCAGATTCTTGACGAATTGTGCGGAATTGCGGAATATGACAAAAAAAAGGAGAAGGCAATAGAAGAACTTGCAAGGGTTGAAACAAAGATTTCTGAAACACATATAGTATTGGGGGAGAAACAGGGGTATCTGGAAAAGTTAAGCAAAGAAAAGGAGGATGCCATAAACTATCAGAATCTACAGGATGAGTTAAAGAGATACAAAGGTAGCATACTCCAACAGACGATCACGGAAAATGAAAATAAGGGGAGAAAACTTGAGGAAAAGGCAAAAGAACTTGACAGGGAAAAGGAGCGTGGAACTGAAAAAATTTCCATGATAAAGTCAGAAATACCTGAAAAAAACAAAGAACTTAAGGAAACCAATGAAAAACTCTTTGCCCTTGAGGAAGAAAAGAGCGGGTCAAGAATTGCTGAAGTTAAGGGTGAGATAGCAAGAAAACAGGACAGAATTGATTCACTAAAAAACAGCATTGAAGATGTCAATAGGAGAACTTCGGAAAATAAGGAGAAAAGGCATAATCTGAACGAAGATGAAAAGAAGATAAATTCTGAAATCGGGGGTCTGACAAAAAAATTAAGTTCATTGTCGTCAAGAATTGACGAAGAATCAAAAAAATCAGGCGGTATTGAATCCGGGGGCAGGACTGATGAACTAAAAATGCAGATATTTGACCTTAGATCAAGAATAAGTGCCTTGTCTGAGATTAAGGAAAAAAATGTCAGGGAGATTGAAACTGTCGAAAGGGAAAGGGATGACATCGAGAAAAGGATTAAAGACCTGCTAAAGGGGGAAGAGACGCTTGCGAGGAGAATTGATGAAAAGAGTATGGAATATAAATCAAATTTTGAGGAATTTGAAAAACTAAGGAAAGATCTCCCGGGGATAATTAAAAAGACAGTGGAGATTCAAAGGGAATTGGAGAGATTGCAGATAGAACTCGCAGGAAAGAAAACAGAGGTTAGCACAATAGAAAAGACAAGTGGTGGTGTTAACAGGGCGACAAGTGCTGTTCTCGGACTTAAAAAAATAGTGCATGGGATCTATGGGACTGTCTCACAGCTAGGATGCGCATCAGATTCTGAATACGAAACTGCCCTTAAGGTTGCTGCAGGCAACAGGATGCAGAACATTGTTGTTGAGAATGAGGATACTGCAGTAAAATGTATCGAATATCTAAGAAAGAAACAGATAGGAAGGGCTACGTTTCTTCCATTGAACAAGATTAATGTCAGGATTGAAGAAAACTGTCCAGGGGGTGCAATGGGCTTTGCCCGTAATTTTATCACAACACCCGAGAAATTCAGAAAGGTTTTTAATTTCGTACTCGGCAACACCCTTATTGTGAAAGACCTTGCAAATGCAAAGTCCATTGGAGTAGGAAGCTGGAGGATGACAACCCTTGACGGTGATCTCATAGAACCAAGCGGTGCAATGAGCGGGGGTTATATAAAAAAGATTGAGATGAGTTTCTCGAATACGGAAGAACTGGAAAATGAAATAATATCACTTGAGAAAAGGGTTTTGGAATTGGATGGGGAACGCCAGGAACTCGAACTCAAAAAGATAA
Organism: Methanobacteriota archaeon; assembly: GCA_021731385.1. Taxonomy (GTDB): domain Archaea; phylum Altiarchaeota; class Altiarchaeia; order IMC4; family QMZM01; genus JAKFXM01. The sequence continues at coordinate 110 of JAKFXM010000057.1, read as the reverse complement.
AGATAGATGGAAAACTTTCAGAACTTGAATCCCCGGTATCCAAGGGGAATACGGAAATTGAAGGGATAAGAATAGAGAAAAATGCACTTTTGGAGAAGAGAAAGGAATAC
>JAKFXM010000122.1 GCA_021731385.1 Methanobacteriota archaeon | reverse complement strand
ATACTCCTCTCTTTCATACTCCTCTTTCAGCTTTGAGAATATCATTCTTCCTGCTGTTGTCTGCAGCACACTTGTCACAGTTACATCAGCATTTTTGCCTATAAACCTTCTCGCATTTTCTACAACGACCATAGTTCCATCATCAAGGTACGCAACTCCCTGATTGTATTCCTTTCCTTCTTTAAGTACAAAAACATTCATTGTCTCACCTGGCAGTACAACCGGTTTTAAAGAGTTAGCCAGCTCATTTATATTAAGTACCGATACCCCTTGAAGTTCCGCAACCTTGTTCAGGTTAAAATCGTTAGTTATAACCTTTGCATTTAAGAGTTTCGCCAGGGCAACAAGTTTTGCATCAACCTCTTTTATCTTTGGAAAATCATTATCAACTATCCTTACAGTTATGCGGGACATTTTCTGGATTTTATGGAGAACGTCAAGTCCCCGTCTTCCTCTTGCCCTTTTCATAGAGTCAGCAGCATCTGCTATATGTTGCAATTCCTGAAGGATGAACTGGGGAAGAATGAAAACTCCATCAAGGAACCCTGTTTCACAGATATCTGCAATACGTCCGTCTATTATTACACTTGTATCGAGAATCTTGAGATTTTCTTCCGTGCCCTGCCCTTTGAGAAGCCTTAAAATACCTGCAATCGAAATTCCCTTGCCCCTGCTCAGGCCAAGGAGAAGCCCCCCATAGCCAAATACCGCTATTACTCCAAAGGATATAATTTTTTTTGCGTCCTCACCCAGAATCGGTTTTAAAGGGAGTATAAGCAGGTAGGCAAATAAAAGACCACAAGAAATACCTAATAGTCCTCCGATAATAGATCCTGCTTCAATCTTCTTAAATATTAATTCTGCAGAGATTGAAATCAGACCTAAAAATCCCCCTATTAGCACACCATAAATCTCATAACCATAATTAATACCGATAATGTATCCCGAAAATGTAAAGAGTAAAAGGACCGCAAGCCTGAGAACAAGAAACATTTTTTATCACCTCCTTTCTGCTTAAAATAACATGTTATTAGCACTACAACGCCGGTTAGTTGACTTTTGATTTATCATGGTGTATACTCCGGGAAAACTCTGGGAGGTGCACCGTGACGGAAAACGATCTGAGAGACTTGATGCCACAATTGGAGATTTTTCACAAACGATTTCATAGTTTCTTTTGCCGTTCCGAGGGCAGGCAGTGGAGCAGGAAGTACATGATTGGTTTGTTGTTACCTATTGAGCGGAAGAATGTCGAGAACATTGCGGAGGAAGTTGGCGCTCCACCTCGGAAACTCCAGGAGTTTTTGAGTGATTCGCCCTGGGATGATGAAGGATGTATCGAGGAGCATCAGCGCTTTGTGGGAGAGCTGCTTGGCGCTCCAAACGGCGTTGTAATTTTTGATGATACGGGTTTCCCCAAGAAGGGTGACAAGTCTGCGGGAGTAGGAAGACAGTATTCTGGCACCATGGGCAAGACAGACAACTGTCAGGTTGGAGCTTTCATGTCTTACGCTTCCGCTCATGGCCATACCCTTGTGGATAGGCGGTTGTATATCATGTCTCAGTGGTTTGAAGATGCCGCCGAGGGGAGAAAAAAGCGTGCGGCTATACCTTCTGATGTCAAGTTCAAGACCAAGATCGAACTGGCCATGGAGATGCTGGACAAAGCTCATAAGTCTGGGAATTTGTTGTTTCAATGGGTCAGTGGGGATGGCGCCTACGGCGATGCCCATGAGTTTCGGAAGTTTGTCAAAGACATGGGGAAATGGTATTGTTTCGAGGTACATTGTGACACCCATGTCTGGACGGATGACCCAGCTTGGGAAGTGCCGGTGGTTCCGGAAAAAAGACGAGGGCGAAGACCGAAACTTCCGAAACCAACAGAAAAATCTCCAATTGCGGTAATGGCATCGTCTCTTGTTGCTTCTATTCCGGGAAGCCAGTGGCAGCGTATCTGTCTCCGGGAAGGGGACAAGGGTCCCAGAGAATTTGACTTTGCCCGTCTGCGGGTTATCGAAAAGTGGAATGGAAAACCGGGACCAGCCGCCTGGCTGATGATAAGAAGATCCTTGGTGACAGGCGAAAAGGAAATCAAATTCTATCTTTCCAATGCCCCGGAGACCATCTCCCTTGATGAGATGGCTTGGGCGGGATGCCAGCGCTGGAGCATCGAGGTGGATTTTAAACTGGCCAAGGGGGAAGCAGGTCTTGATCATTACGAGCTGACGAAATACCGGGGCTGGTATCATCACATCACCTTATCAATGCTTGCCCTTGCCTTTCTGAAAGCTGTGCAGCGGCAATGGAAAAAAAAAGAATGTATTGGCTACTGTGCCTGAGATCCGGCGACTCCTGGAAGTGGTTCTTCCGAGAATCACCTGGAATCCCCATGATGTTATCGCCTGGTTCATGAAGCAGAGGCAGAACAAAGAAAAATCCCAGAAGTCCCATACGCAAAAATGGCGGAAGAATTATCCAAACTGATCCATTATAACCGGCGTTGTAGTGCTAAATAATGCAATTGAAATGATGCAGATGTTGTGAGAAATTTTATTTTTCGATACCTTAGTGTACTTTTAACTAATGGTTTTAAGAATATTT
>JAKFXM010000143.1 GCA_021731385.1 Methanobacteriota archaeon | reverse complement strand
CTGGTTTTCTTTGGGGGAATTCGGAGTTGAACTGAAAACTGAATCCGATTTATTGCAGTATTCCCATATCTAATTAATGAACCCATCCGAGATAAAAACCCTACTTGATGCTGACTACATGCAAACCCTTTTCTTTAGAAAAGAAAAGTGTTTGCATTCCCAAAAGAAACTATTTAGGTGTTCTGAATTCATTATAACTACAATAAAATGCCAGTTGAAATCAAAACCCTCCTTGATGCCGACTACATTACCCGTGATGAGAAGGCAGTAATCCGGCTATTCTATAAGAAGAAGAATGGCAGGGAGATTGTCGAAATTCCGGATTTTGATCCCTATTTTTATGTTACTGCTGACGATGATAAAAATCTTGGAGAACTTGATGAAAATATAAAAGGTCTGCCTAATGTTATAAAAATTGAGAGGAAGCAGATGACCGATATAAGGGATGAGATTCTGGTTCTAAGGGTAACAGTTAAAGAACCGAGGAATGTTCCCGAACTCAGGGAAAAGATTAAGGGATTAGAGCACTGCAGGGAGGTGAGGGAAGCAGCGATACCTTTTGCGGAGAGGTATATAATAAATTCGAGTCTTGTCCCTATGGAAAACTGCGAGGAAATTTCCATGAATATCGCATCCTTTGACATGGAGGTATATAACCCAAGGGGTGAACCCCATTCTGATAAAGATCCGATAATAATGATAAGTTATGCCGACTCTTTGGGTCTGGAAAGGGTCTGGACATACAGGGGCGGTAATGTAAAACTCCCATTTCTTGAAATTCTGGACAATGAAGAGGGAATAATAAAAAAACTTGTTGATACTATAAAGAAGCAGAATATTGACATAATAACAGGCTATAATACGGATAATTTCGATTTCCCCTATCTGAAGGAAAGGGCTGAAAAACTCAAAATAAAATTGGATCTAGGGATTGATGAAAGCCCGGTAAAATTGGAAAGACGGGGCATGAATCTCGGTGCAAGAATCAGGGGAAGGCCTCATGTCGACATGTTTCCTATCTGCAGACAGGTCTTCAATCTGTCAAGGTACAGGCTTGAGGATGTTTATCTTGAAATTTACGGGATTGAAAAACCCGACATAAAGGTAGGGGAACTTGCAAAAATCTGGGATTCCGAGGATACAGAAGAATTAAGAAAACTCTTTGAATATTCAATGAGCGATGCAATCTGTGCCCTGAAGATTGCAGTTTCTCTTCTTCCGCGGCAGTACGAACTCTCGCAGATAACAAGGGATTTAATCTATGAATCCTCAAGGTCAGCCTCCGGGCAGAGGGTTGAGGCGCTTCTTGTAAGAAAGGCGTATGAAAAGAACATAATCGTTCCGAATAAGCCTTCTGACAGGATTGCTGAAGAGAGGTCAAGGCTTACCTATGTCGGGGCTTATGTAGTAGAGCCTAAAAAAGGTATTCACGACAATATTGTTCTTTTTGACTTCCGTTCACTATATCCCAGCATAATTATATCGCATAATATTGATACCTCAACGATAGACTGCAAATGCTGTGAAAAGGATCACTACAAGTCGCCGACAGGACACTATTTCTGCAGGAAAAATACGGGTTTCATTCCTGAAGTACTTAATGAAATTGTCACAAAAAGAATTGCAGTAAAGAAAAGGATGAATGAGGAAAAAGGCCATGAGAAGAGGAAATTTCTTGATGTAGAGCAACAGGCCCTGAAGATACTTGCAAATTCAATGTACGGTTATTTTGGTTTTGCGAGGGCTCGTTGGTATTCCAGAGAGTGCGCAGAATCTATAGCTGCCTTAGGGCGAGAATACATTCATAAAACGATAAGTGACGCCGGGAAGGATGGATTTAATGTTATTTATGGAGATACAGACTCGGTTTATATAACAAAACCCGGGGAGGGAAAGAAAGAAAAAATCCTCGAAAATGCAGTGAAATTTAGTGATAAAATAAACAGGGAACTGCCTGAAGGAATGGAACTTGAATATGGCGGATTTTATCCAAGAGGAATTTTTATAACAAAGAAGAGATATGCGCTGACTGACGAAAAAGGAAAATTGGTAGTCAAGGGCCTTGAGACAAGAAGAAGGGACTGGGCAAACATTGCAAAGGAAACACAGGAAGCTGTGTTGAATGCAATCCTGAGGGACAAAGACCCTGAGAGGGCTGCTGAGATTGTAAAAAAGGCAGTACAGGACATAAAAACCGGCAATGTTCCATTGAAGGAACTTGCGATAAATACGCAGATTACGAAGGGGATGGCAGAGTATGTTCAAGCAGGTCCCCATGTAGTTGCTGCAAAAAAGGCAATAAAAAAGGGCTATGAATTCAAGCAGGGGGATATAATAACATATATTGTCACTAAAAAGGGCGGGAGTATAAGCGACAAATCAGTGATTATGGATTTTGTAAAAGAGGGGGATTATGATGCAGATTACTACATCAACAATCAGGTTCTGCCTGCGGTTATGAGGATTCTTGAAGCCCTTGGTTACTCTGAAGATGAGTTAAAGGGTCTTGGGAAGCAGATGAAGTTGGGGGGATTTTAAATATTTTTTAATCTCTCATAAAGAGAATACAATCTTTTTATGTAATTTTCATAAGCTTTATCATGCTTGTCTATTG
>JAKFXM010000181.1 GCA_021731385.1 Methanobacteriota archaeon | reverse complement strand
GCGTTCTGAGGGAAGAACTTCACCTAAAGGCTGATGATAAAGGAACAGTAATTGGGAATATTACAATTGAAGATTCCGGGGACTTTATAGACTGCTCAAAGCTTGGAAGAAGCGGGCTTGCAATTCCATCGATCGTAGAGCATTACAAATTCAGAAAGGTTGATGCGGATTATATCCTTGTCATAGAAACTGGCGCTATGTTTGACAGGCTTGTTGAAGAAAAATACCATTTGAAGAATAAGTGCATAATGGTCTCTACGAAAGGACAGGCAGCGAGAGGCTGCAGGAGGCTTGTCCACAGGATGAACACTGAATTGAAATTGCCGGTGATAATGTTCACAGATGGTGATCCCTGGGGTTATTACATCTACTCCGTAATGAAGGCTGGTTCAATGGCACTTGCACATGAATCAAAAAGATTAGGAACACCGGGAATAAAATTTGTCGGAATGACCATGACAGACATAGATAAGTTCGGGCTGCAGAAGGTTACAGAGAAACTGAAGGATGTCGATAAGAAGAGGATTAATGAATTATTGCAGTATCCATGGTTCCAGAAACCTGAGTGGAAGACGGAACTTGCACTTATGGACAAATTAGGGGTTAGGATAGAGCAACAGGCCCTTGCCTCCAAGTCATTGGAATTTGTTGCAGAGAAATATTTACCGGAGAAGATAAAGAAGAAGGAGTTGCTGCCGTAAGATGAATTTTTTGAAGGAAATATTTCGGGGGAATTCTGAACAGGACTACATACACCAGAAATTTGTCAAATACGGCAGGGGCGAATTTGAAGGTCCTGCGATAACTGTTAAAAAAACAGGAAATTCAATAAATGTTAAGGGGAGTTATGATTATTCAAATATCCTGGGTTGGATTATTGCAAAAAATTCAAGCCAGAATTTAATCAGAGGGCAAAGCCCTCGGAGCTCCGAGACCAAAGGTCTCGGATTAAAAATTTCTGGTAGTATTATATCTAAGAATTTAACTGAAGTTTCGCTGGAAGGCTATGGCATAAAACCCGTAAAAAGCAAGAAAAAATCCGGAATTTTTACATTTGATATAAAGGGCGTTTTCAGTTCTGGCAGCATTAAGAACCTATATGAAGATTTGAAAGACTCTGCAATACTTTTTGACATCTCCTCGGAGAAGGGGAATCTAAAGACAAAAAAGAAAATTCCAAATCCCGGTGCAAAGATGGATAGGCAGTTCTGCTCTGCAAGTTTAAATTCATCTGCACTTAATGAAATTGCCAATGAAATTATTTTTGATGATGGAGTTGGTGAATTCAAAGAAATAAAGATGTCACACAGGTATCTGATAAATGAGCTTCTTATCCCGGAGGAATATAAGAATGACCCTGCAACTGCAAGGGTAAAGGCAAAACGCAAGGGTATAATTAAAAGGATTCTGGAGATTGATGGGAAAATAACCGGGAAGGAGCATGATTTGATGGTTTAGTTATGCAAAGTTAAAATGGATAGTATTCAATAACTCCCCAGAATCTTCAGGAATGTTGTATTAAATCTTATCTTTTCCATAACATCGCTGATCTTCTTGTTACCAAGATTCCCTTCAAAATCAACGAAAAACAGATACTCGCCCAATTTCCTCTTTGAGGGCCGTGATTCAATCTTTTTGAGGTTTATTTTTTTTATGGCAAATTCTTTTAAAACGGAGTATAATGCCCCCGGAATGTCTTTTACTGCAAATATTATGGATGTTTTATTCCCTGCTGCACTACTTTTTTTGGATATAAGTATAAATCTTGTCTGACTTCTCGAGTCCTGAATACTTCTGTGAAGTATTTTTAAACCATAGATTTTTGCAGTCTCTTCTGGGCCTATTGCAGCAGAATTTTTCGATTTCCTTATTTTCTGCATAGCAGCAGCAGTGCTGTCATACCCCTGCAGTTTTACATTTGGAAAATTTTTCTTTAGAAATTTCCTGCACTGTGCAAGTGCATGCGGATGTGACAATATCCTATTTATATTTTTTGTTTTCGGCATGACAGCAATACATAGATTTATGTCAAGAATTACCTCTTTAAATATTTTAACATCATATTCCATCAGGCAGTCCATTGTTACATTTATACTGCCTTCAAGGGAATTCTCTATCGCAACAATCCCGAAATCTATGCCTGATTTAACAGAGTCAAAAACATCCTCCACAGAATTACAATAATCAAAATCCACACCATTAAATATTTTTTTTGCAGCAATGTCTGTGAAGGTTCCCTCAGGACCTAGGACAGCCACTCTAATTTTTCTCTTCATCTTTACAGTATTCAATTATTGATCTGAATATTTTGTTTACAAGATTTTTGTTAATTTTTGAATTTAACGAAACATTTTCCAACACATCGCGTTCCCTTTCCAGGTCTGTAACTTCCAGTCCATTCCTCTTTTTGATTTTCCCAATTCTTCTTGCAGTATCTACTCTTTTTTCAAGCAATTTTACAATTTTTCTATCAATCGCATCAATCCTATTCCGTAATTTTCCTATTTGTTCCATTCCCCGACAATATCTATTTCACTCGTCGGAAATATCCGACCCGAAAAATTCCAAAGGAATTTTTGGGCCCAAAGATTTGCTCTGCAAATCTTTCGGGCGAATATCGGCGCACATC
>JAKFXM010000166.1 GCA_021731385.1 Methanobacteriota archaeon | reverse complement strand
CATTCCATATGGGCAATATCCCTTGATTCCCTTCTCTGCATAATCTCTCGTCCTTTGAGTTTTGGAGGCTCGCCATCGAATACATAAATTGGTTTTATGCCCAACTGGATCAATCTCACAGTTCTGTAGAGAAGCCCTGAAAGATGGGAGGTCACCCTATTTTTAGAATCCATTAATGGAGTTCCGTCAGGCTGCCTTATGGATGCAAGAAATTGATAAAGGGAATTCAGTGCATCTATTGCTATAACCTTCCCTTTCAGGTCTTCAAAATTCAGAGGCTCGTGAGAAATTATATCTTTTAGGTTTACGCCCATTTTGGGAAAATTGTTGTGAGGTGATTTGGTGACGAGGTGAGGATCTGATGTCAGTAAACTCTGTTAGGCGACGTCCTATAAGAACAAAATTTCCACATCCTTTATCTTTGAATTATAAAGTATATCTCCGATATACTTTATATGAATTTGCAAAGCAAATTCATAGCTCCGACACCTTTGGTGTCGGATTATAATAGCCAACAAATTTCGCTTTCAGCGAAATTTCTTGTCTCTAAATCCTTATCCATTGTAACCAATTTCAATCCATAATATTTAGACATACTATAATGATAAGCATCGTCAAAATCCAAATTCAGATTTTTTCTGATATTCACAACTTCTTTATATAGTTCCATTGGCAATGATAGAAGTTTGGTAGTATGTATCACATCCTCAACAAATTTCTGAAAAATTCCCTCTTTTCCGTATCTGAACAGAATTACACCGATAGAGTGCAAAGAAAAATCTGTTATGTGAAGATTCCCGATATTATTGCTTAGAAACCTTTTGCAATCTTCTTTCTTCTCCTGTTTCAAAAGGATCTCCAAAAATACATTTGTATCCACTAAAAACATTATCTCCACTCTAAAGCCTTGTGCTGCAACTCAATAGAAGTGAATTTATTCCGTAGATCTGATAATCCACCTTCCCAGTTAAAATTAAACCTCGTTGCCTTGATTTCTTTGATCTGATACTTCTTTAGTAAGAACTCCATATAATCTAAAACTTCTCTCTTCAAACCTTCAGGAAGCCCTCGCATCCTCAACTCTATTCCCCCTTCGTACATGATTTAACCTCTTTATTCGAAACTCTTTATCAGATTTTGCAAAGCAAAATCTGAGCTATGATTTTATTTTATAAAATCATATTATCAGATTTTGCAAAGCAAAATCTGAGCTATGATTTTATTTTATAAAATCATATTATCAGATTTTTCTGAAGAAAAATCTGAGCTATGATTGGAAAATTCGCTCTGCGAATTTTGCAAGTAAAAAGCCGAAGGCTTTTCAGATTTCCTTTGGAAATCATATTAGAGTTTCGAAGCTATGAATTTCTTTTAGAAATTCATATTATTATATTTATCATTTCCGTTTATTTAAAGGATACTGTAGAGAAGCCCTGAAAGATGGGAGGTCACCCTATTTTTAGAACCCATCAAAGGGGTTCCGTCAGGCTGCCTTATGGATGCGAGAAATTGAGAAAAAGACTATATTCCCGTTTCATATATTAATCACTTCTTTCAAATTATGCCTCTTAATTCTTCTCTTAATACCTTTTTCCTGACAAGGTCAACTTTAAGACCAATAAATTTAAAATCGGGTAATTTCTGGGAGACATTTATTGACTTGAACCATCTATGGTTTAATTGGAACCCTTCATCAACAAGTTTTTTCCTGTGCAGGTAAACCGAAAGAAGTTCCACTATTGCGCGCGAGGCATTAAGCCCCACCGTCCTCTGCGATTTTTCAAGCCCCCTTATTTCAAGAGCCCATGAGAATATGTTGTCGCGGTATTCCTGATATGCCTTCCAGTGGTCGTCTTCCTTCATGGCATTATATTATGTGACTAAGTATATAAAGATTTTGTTACATGGTCACATATGTGACTCGGTGTATAAAATACATGTAACTTTGTCGCATAAAAGAAATAATCCGTAGGCGGAGCTCTCCCCATCGTATTCGTCGTGCGCCCGCCCGCTATTGAATATAACATTTTCAGCATAAAAGAAGTCCTGAGCGTTAGCGAAGGGTTTGGGTAAGCCTGTAGGGCGAACCTTTTATGCTGTGTTATACGCTGGTACCGAGCAAGTATTTGCTTAGCGAACATTCTTTTTAGCCTCCGTCAAAATTTCTTTAATGTCTCCAATAAATTCATTAAATTTCTCATCTTTAGACAAATCAAAGACTCTTAATCCAGTTCTTTGACTACTGATTAAGGATACAGGGGGCACGCTTATACTCATACAGAGGCTATATCCTACGATATCGGGATATTTGTTTCGTATATTATCAAAGATGCCCCTATCTTCGTCCAGCCAGTTTGTACTTTGCCAAATCTTGCAACTTATGATTATTAGAGGATGTATCAATTTATCTTCTCGCTTACCTATGGCGATATCCACAGCCTTGTATTTGGGGTATTTTTTGAATTGCCCGTTTTCAAATATGTAAAATTCTTCTGTTAAAATCTTAGTGTTCCAAAATAGCTCAATTATGTTTTCAGCTTTGTTTTCCTTAACGACTTTATTCAAAAGGTCAAAACAAAATTCTTCAAAAGCAATTCCCCTAAAATTGCTGTACGTGTTTTCACCCAAATAGTTGGGCTTAAT
>JAKFXM010000142.1 GCA_021731385.1 Methanobacteriota archaeon | reverse complement strand
ATTTTAGATTCAATTCCCTTATTTGTTTCAAGGGTGGTTGTACTTATGCCGGAAAATATTGAGGATGTTGTGGATATTGCCGACAAATTAAATCCGGACGCAATTCAGCTCCATGGCAATGAATCTATTGATTTTATTCTGGAATTAAAAAAACAAATAATTCGACGGCAGAGCCGTCGATTCGACGGCAGAGCCGTCGAAATTTCGAGACCAAAGGTCTCGAATCGAAGCTCCGAGGCAAAGCCTCGGATAAATACAAAGATAATAAAGGCGCTTCATGTAAACGATGATACGAAGATAAACTATATCCTCCAATACGCAGAAATTTCAGATGCAATTCTACTAGATACAAAATTTGGAAATCTAACAGGCGGGACCGGAAAGACCCACGACTGGACAACAAGTATGATGATATGCGAAACAATAAGGCCCACACCCTTAATCCTTTCCGGTGGTTTAAACCCCGGAAATGTCCGGGATGCGATAAACAGGGTCAAACCATACGCTGTTGATGTTTCAAGCGGAGTTGAGTCAAGCCCGGGAAAGAAGGATGCAAAAAGAATTGAAGAATTTATACGGCGTGCTAAAAATGGATAGCAAAAGAAAATTCAGAAAGAATGTAAAGGAAATTTGGGAAAGGGAATGGATAAGGGACTCATTATTATTAAGGAACAAAAAACCTAAAGAAACATTAGAGGTAATGTTCGATCTAATGAAATTTGCAGAAGAGTTAAATAAGAGAGGAAATGAGGACCCTTGAAGATCTAATAAAGGATATCGTAGTTATACTGGAAAATTTAAGAATAGATTATGCTATTGTGGGTGGAATAGCAGCAGTTGCTTGGGGGAACATAAGAACTACGAGGGATGTGGACATGATATTTTTACTTAAAGAGAGGGATATATCAAAATTTGTAATTGGGCTTAAATACGGTAATTTTTCGATTACTGAGGACGAAGTAAGAACTGCAATGAATGAAAAGGGGCATTTCACGATATTTGACAAACTCTCTGTTTATCATATAGATGCAAAGGTCGCCTATGGTAAAACTGAGATGGAGACATTAAAACATAGTCGAAAAATAGATTTAAATGGTTTAAATTGTTATATTGCTTCCCCCGAGGATACAATAGCAAACAAACTTTTATTTGGAAGAGAGCAGGATATAAAAGATTCTGAAGGAATTTATGTTAGACAATTGGAAAAATTGGATATGAAATTATTGGAAAATAGATGCAAAGAGTTAAAGGTATGGAAAGAATTTTTGAACATGAGGAAAAGGGTTAAGAAATATCTAAATGAGAAGAAATGAAATTTCCAAATAAATTCGGAAAATTTGGCGAATATGGCGGAATATTTGCACCTGAGGTGTTAATGCCTGCGCTTGGGGAATTAAGACGGGCATTTGAGAAATTCAGTAATGACAAAGAATTCAAGAAAGAACTAAGTTACTACCTCAAAGAATTTGCAGGAAGGCCAACCCCCTTATATTATGCAGAAAATCTGACAAGAAAAACCGGCGGCGCAAAAATATACCTGAAAAGGGAGGACCTTGTCCATGGCGGTGCCCATAAGCTGAATAACACAATCGGGCAGGTGCTTCTTGCAAAAAAGATGGGCAAGAAGAGGATAATTGCAGAGACCGGGGCCGGGCAGCACGGTGTTGCTACGGCGATGGCCGCTGCCGCATTTGGCTTGAAGTGCGAGATTTACATGGGAACAGAGGATATAGAGAGGCAGAAACTCAATGTCTTCAGGATGGAATTGATAGGCTCCAGAGTTATTCCGGTAAAATCCGGATCATGTACTTTGAAGGATGCAATAAACGAAGCTATGAGGGACTGGATAACCAATGTTAAAGATACCTACTACTGCATAGGCAGCATTGTTGGGCCACACCCTTATCCCCTGATGGTGAGGGAATTCCAGAGGGTTATTGGAAAAGAGACAAAAAGGCAGATTCTTGAAAAAGAGAGTAAATTGCCTGATGCAATTATTGCCTGTGTTGGCGGTGGCAGCAATTCTATCGGAATTTTTTATGATTTCATTAAGAATGATGTTGAATTAATCGGCGTAGAGGCAGGAGGAAAAGGAATAAGGACAGGAGAGCATGGGGCAACCCTTTTTGCAGGAAGCAACGGGATTCTTCATGGAATGTACTCAAAACTGCTTCAGGATAAATATGGGCAGATTAAGGTTTCATACAGCATTTCTGCAGGACTGGATTATCCGGGAGTAGGTCCTGAACTAAGCCATCTTGTCAGGATCGGCAGGGTTAAGCCGCTTTATGCAACTGATGAGCAGGCTTTGGACGCCTTTAGACTTTTGTCAAGGACGGAAGGAATTATTCCGGCACTTGAGTCATCTCATGCAGTCTATCATGCAGTGAAGATTGCAAAGAAGATGAGGAAGAATGAAATTATAGTTATAAATCTTTCAGGAAGGGGGGATAAAGATGTGTTTGTAGTTGCCGATGCGTTGGGTGTGAAATTGTAATAACTTCTGTTTTTTAATATATCTGTGTATAATATAATATACAGAATGGGCTACAAAACAATTAGCATATCGGATGAAGTCTATGCAAGGCTTTCTGCACTAAAGAAAAGGGGAGAATCATTTACAGGTCTATTTCTCCGCTTAACAGAGACTAAAAAG
>JAKFXM010000076.1 GCA_021731385.1 Methanobacteriota archaeon | reverse complement strand
CACAGAGAGGATAGTAATCCCTGTTGGTCTTTTCACCATATAAATTAATTTGATAGACGACTATAAAAACATAAAAAGTGGCAAAATTCCAAATCAATCGAATTTTCCGAAAGGAAAATTCCTTTCTTTCAACCTTTAATAAAGGTTGACCCGAATTAGGCAGAGCCTAATTGGGCCCAATGAGCCTTCGGCTCATTAGGGTTGACCTTTGGTCCCGATAGGTCTGAAATTTCACCCATTAGATTAATACAATTGAATTTGCGAGCAACGCGAGCAAATTCCTTTCTTTTTCGCCAGCGTTTTTCTTTTTAAAGAAAAAGGCTGAAAGAATGGCAAAAATCGGAATAGTTGACACAACCTTTGCAAGGTATGATATGGCTAAGGAGGCAACAGATGAGATAAAGAGGAATGCCACGGGTGTAGGAATAATAAGATACACAGTCCCCGGGGTTAAGGATTTGCCGGTTGCAGCAAAGAAACTTATAGAGGAGAAGAAATGCGACATCGTCATGGTCTTTGGAATGCCGGGGAAGGAGCCTATGGATAAGACATGCGCACATGAAGCATCCCTTGGAATAATTCAGGCACAATTAATGACGAATACACACATAATTGAGGTATTTGTTCATGAGGATGAGGCAGATACAGAAAAAGAACTTGCAAAACTTGCAAAAAGAAGGGCAAGGGAGCATGCAAAAAATGTTGTTAAATTGCTATTCCATTCAGAGCAACTTACGAAGGATGCAGGGATGGGCAAAAGGCAGGGCGGAGAGGATAAAGGGCCATTAAAAATTTAGGGTAAAATTTCAAAATGGAAAAGATAAATCTTGGCATTGTTGCCGCGGAATTCAACTATGATGTGACATATGCGATGGTAGAGCTTGCAAGGGAACATGCGAAATTCCTGGATGCCGATGTTGCTGAAATTGTAAAGGTTCCGGGTGTTTTTGACATACCCCTGGCTGTGAAAAAACTACTTGAGAGAAGCAGTATAGACTGCGTTGTAGCACTGGGGGCAGTAATAGAAGGAAGCACAGAACATGATGAGATCGTAGCTCAGCACTCCTCAAGGAAGATTGCGGACCTGGCTTTGGAATTTGGAAAACCTGTAGGGCTTGGTATTGCAGGTCCGGGGATGAGCAGGCTTGAAGCACATGAGAGGGTGGATTACGCAAAGAGGGCTGTTGAAGCCGCAGTGAAGATGTGCAAGATTATGAGGAATTTGGAGTAGAATACCGAACTCCGAGAAGAGGCGCCGGTGGCGGTTATATCGAGATTTGAGATGATTGATATTAAAAAGATTGAAGAAAAGGTTGAAGAACGCAAAAAGATATCATTAGATGAATTCCTGAAGATGATGTCTGACCTTGAGGAGTTAAAGAGATATGGACCTAAAAAAACTGCTCGTAAAAACCTGTAAAATCTTTGACAAATTACGAATAAGATATGTCCTTATTGGAGGTTATGCAGGTATAATCCATGGTTCGCCTTATACCACAGCCGATATTGACTTTGTTGTTATAGTAGATGACGTTAAATTGGACCTTGTGACTAATTTAAAGAAAGCAGGCTGGATTTCAACAGAGAATTATCAGAATACGGAAGAACTGCGTAGTTTTGGACAATTCTATTATAATGATACAGGGTATCCTCTACATATCTTTCCTGAAGTTGACGGCTTTAGAATAGAAAGGGGGATTAGGACAAAGAGCATCAAAATCGATGGATACCCTATAAGAGTATGTTCACCCGAAGATTTCATAGTAATGAGACTTGCTGTATGGGGCGATGAGGACAAAATAAAAGCCATCGCCGTTTATAGGGCAAACAAGATGGATATGAAATATTTAAGGAAAAGGGTAGAAAAGGAAGGTCTTATGAAAAGGCTAAACTGGATGATAGAAAAGCTTGAATAGGATAATCTATAGATTAAACGCACTACAGCAATTTCAGTTTTCCGGTAATTTTGTCAATCCTTTCAGAGGGTGCGGGACCAATTCCAATGCATGTAATTGTGCCTTCAGGAATCTGGGTAAGTCCTGCATCACGGATTAAGGCAACTGGAAGACCTTCCTTTTTGGCACTTTCATAGATTTGCATTAATTCCTCAAGCGTGTTGCATTTCAGCACGGTTTTTTTCTGCATCTCCCTAATCCATTCCTTCTTAAAACTGCTGTTTTCTGCCGCAGAGACCGCGGCATGGGCAACCTGTGCTGCAAGTTTTCCCTTACCCAGATCCAAATCCTTTCTTATGACTATGACCTGTTTTAGTTCCATAATCTACATGTATATCACTTACCTATTGTTGCATTTGAATTAATCAGATCATCAGCCGTAATAGGCGAACCCTCAGGGAGTATAGATTTTACTATGAGTAAATTTCTGTATTTACTTGTAGGAATCTCAAGTGTATTGAGTACACGACCTCCAGCAGTATTATCTATTACATTAACACTTAGTCCTATGTCTTGTAATAGTTTACTACTATTAAAAAGATAATTGTACTCGTTATCTGGAAGGACTTTTGGTGTTGTTACTTCAGTGTAAACTAAATAGAATATATAGTTCGATTTTTTGTTGTTAAATTCTTCTATATTTCCAGAATAAGATTGTAATATTATCGATATACCCTCACCATATTCATTCTTATAATTGCATAAATAG
>JAKFXM010000200.1 GCA_021731385.1 Methanobacteriota archaeon | reverse complement strand
AAGCTAATATTTGTAATTTAAATCGAAATATATATATGATATAAAAATTATTACAGT
The DNA here is from genome assembly GCA_021731385.1 of Methanobacteriota archaeon. Lineage (GTDB taxonomy): Archaea > Altiarchaeota > Altiarchaeia > IMC4 > QMZM01 > JAKFXM01. The sequence goes on along the minus strand of JAKFXM010000200.1, from coordinate 2,620 downwards.
ATCTATCATGAATTCATCTGAGATAACAAAAATTTTAGAACCACTAAAAATCAGTCCAGATGATATTTCAGACAAGAAGGAAGCAGAAGCATTCCGAATACTCCTTAAGATAATCGAGCAATTGAACATGGAAGTTAATGTTTTAAAGGCAGAACTCCAAAAAACCCGTGATGAATTAAACACGTTAAAAGGGGAACAGGGAAAGCCCAAAATTCCGATCTCAAAACAGAAATCGAGTGACTTTTCATCAGAGAAAGAGAGAAAATCCCTGTACCCCCCATCTGAAAAAAAGTCAAAGGAAAAACTGAGCAAGATCAAAATCGACTTTACAGAAGTGTGTCACGTCGATAAAAGTATCTTGCCAGAAGATGCAATATTCAAAGACTACGATCCAGTAGTCGTTCAGGACATAATCATTACAACAAAAAACACACTTTATATGAAAGAAGTTTATTACTCTCCATCCCAACACAAGACTTACACTGGAGAATTACCAAAAGGAGTGGAAGGAGAATTTGGTCATGGAGTGAAGTCTTTGATCATCACTCTAAAACATGTCTCAAATGTATCCGAGCCAAAGATACATGAGTTTCTTGAGAATATGGGAATTCACATATCACCAGCCACAATATCCCGAATTCTCACAAAAAATAACGAACTTTTTCATCAAGAGAAAGCTGATATTTTCAGAGCTGGATTGGAATCTACAATATATCAGCAGATAGATGATACGGGTGCTAAAGTCAAGGGGCAGAATCACTATGTCCAGATTATATGTAATCCGTTCTATACTGCTTATTTCACAATCCCACATAAAGATCGTTTGAGTATTCTGGATATACTACAGGGAGGAAAAACGAGAACCTATTTTTTTAATGATGAAGCCTTTACCTTGCTAAAATACTTCAGACTATCTAGAAAAATGATATCCAAACTGAGAAATGCTGTTTTTGATAAAAAATTGGATGAAAAGCAGATGCATCAGCTTATGGAAGAGATATTTTCTGATCCCAGTAAAGGTATAAATCAGCGAACAAGGATCATGGAAGCAGGAGCTATAGCAGCATATCATAATCAAAAAGAGTTTCCTGTAGTAAAGGCACTTTTGAGTGATGCTGCTCCTCAATTCAAGAAACTTACAGAAGAACAGGCTTTATGTTGGATTCATGATGGCAGAGACTACACAAAGTTAGTACCTGTGGTTCCATTGCACAAAAAGGAACTTGAAGATTTTAGGAGTCAATATTGGAATTATTATGGGAAACTTCTGCAATTCAAACAGGATTTGTCTCAGGAAAATGCTGAAAAATTATCAGCTGAGTTTGATGAGTTAGTTTCCACTGAAACTAATTATGAGGCACTGAATGAGCTGATCAAAAAGACCAAAGATATTAAGTCGGAATTATTGCTTACATTGAAATATCCTGAAATTCCTTTGCACAATAATGCTGCTGAACTGGGAGCGAGGTCACAAGTTCGCAAACGAGATGTGAGTCTGCATACAATGACGGAAGAAGGTACAAAAGCTAATGATACCTTTTCAACTATTGTTCAGACTGCAAAGAAGTTAGGGGTGAGTGCTTATGAGTATTTCAATGATAGAGTCAGTAAGAGTTTTAAGATGCCTTCACTTGCAGAATTGATTGGGGCTAAAAAGTCTTCGACATTTAGTTGTAAAGATAATGGTTAGAGAATGGATAATTTATGGTTTCCAGATCATGCAGAATACGGTAAAATATTGGAACATTAGTGGAAATACATTTGTTGACCATCGGTATCACCATTCTTTTTGAAGAGGATACGGTGGTTATGTCCTTCATCTGGATGGAAGTGCAGAATCGGGTGATGAAATAACATTCACTGCTAAAGAGGAAATGACAGGATTTACGATCGATAGCTGGATCATGCCTTCCGAGAGCCGTGAATACATAAAACCATTCCTTGAATCTATCCGGGATAAATATGGAAAACCGCTTGCTGTTGTGCGAGATATGTCGGAAGAGATCAAGGTTTCAGTTTCTGAGGTTTTTCCAGGGGTTTCACAACAAGTTTGCCATTATCATTTTGTCCGGAACCTTGGAGACATCATATTCAAACACCTATATCAAGAGTTCCGAAGAGAGATTTTGAAAACGAATATTCTTGCCAGGATTCTGGCTCTTAAAAAGATATGCATGGATGGAATTTCATCTCAAGATAGAATCGTGATGGCTGAGCATTACTGGGTCATGCTTGCGATTGAATATGTGCTTTATCCAAGAGAGAGAAAATCGGATTATCCGTTTGTTTTGCCATACTTGGAAGTTATGAATCGACTAATAGAAGTCCTGGACATGCTCAAAAAAATCGTTATGTGGAATGCATGGCATAACATTGGCGTCAAGGTTGTTCTGAAATTTGAAGGTTATCTGAAAAAATTGACAGAAACAATGGAAGGAAAAGCATTGCATTCGAAAATCAAAGTTATCTGGGGATGGTTTGAGGAAATTAGAAAGGTGCTTCGAGTGAGCCGGGAATTCAGTACAAATGAGCAAGATATCTCGCCTACAAAAGCAAAGGAAATGGAACCGGAATTCAATGACATGCTTATGAAAATAAGGGATGAGGGTCGAAAACTCGG
>JAKFXM010000018.1 GCA_021731385.1 Methanobacteriota archaeon | reverse complement strand
ACTTTCTTGTTATTAATCGGATTAACTTTCCCATTTTCAACAACAACATTAATTTTACAGAGATTATTCCTAACCCTGAGTTGAACTCCTTTAACCCTCCAATCAACATATTTTTGGAAATAGTTAAGCACTACAATATTGAACTTTTTCCTTCCATTAACCAAAGTGAGTTGAACCTCACCAGAACCAAGAAAAACCTTAGAGGTTCTAAGGTCAAAACGAATAGCAGAATATGGCTTTTTAAGAGTCATCTTTTTATATTTGTTCCCGTTAAGCATTTCAATAGCATTGTCTCTCGCACATTGAATCAGTGCAGAAGGAAAATTAGGGAAAGTTTTGCGACATTGCCTATACAAGGCATTATGAAGTTTCTTTTTAGAATTGGATTTAAGTTCAAAACATTTTTGGATATGCAAGTTAGAAATAGCGTTATACTGCCTGATACTTTCAAGAATTTCCTCATTCAGAGGCATATTCAAACCTACCACTCGCTGTTGCATAGTTATATATTCCATCTTAGTATTTAAAATGACTGGATTAACTCTAAGGGTTTCTGAAGCCTATAGCAAGGATGTTGGAAGGGGAATAGCAAGATTAGATCCAACAGATATGAAAAGAATCTCTGCAGAGGTTGGAGACATAGTAGAGATTAGAGGAAATAAAACTACAGTTGCTAAGGTTATGCCAGCCTTTATAGAGGACAGAAACAAGGGAATCGTAAAGATAGATGGAATCATCAGGGGTAATGCACAAACAGGTGTTGGAGATAGGGTTGAAATAAAAAAGACGAATGCAATTACTGCTATAAAAATCGTTTTGTCGCCAACAATACCATTGTATAGTAGAAAAGCTGAAGGATATCTTGGTAAACTATTAGAAGGTTTGCCTTTGATTAAAGGAGATAGAGTTAGAACCACTTTTATAGGAACTCAGCCAAGGGAGTTTATTGTAGTAGATACTAAGCCTATAAATGTCCCTGTTTTGGTGCATTCTACCACAGCAATACAGTTAAAGACAGCACCTGAAGAGGAAAAAAGGGCAGGACTTAAGATATCCTACGAGGATATTGGCGGTCTTGGAAAGGAGCTCTCAAGAATCAGAGAAATGATTGAATTACCTCTGAAGCACCCCGAGATATTTGAGCGAGTTGGAATAGAAGCACCAAAGGGGGTATTATTGCATGGTCCTCCAGGCTGTGGAAAAACCCTCATTGCAAAAGCAATCGCTAGTGAAACAGATGCATATTTTCTCCATATTACTGGGCCTGAAATCATGGCGAAATACTATGGAGAATCAGAAGCCAGATTGAGAGAGGTATTCGGAGAAGCAAACAAGAATTCTCCTTCCATAATTTTTCTAGATGAGATAGATGCAATAGCTCCAAAAAGAGAGGATGTTGGTAGTGAAAAACAGGTTGAGAAAAGAGTGGTGAGCCAGTTACTTGCCTTAATGGATGGCTTAGAAAGCAGAGGAAAGGTTATTGTTATAGGAGCAACAAATATCCCAAATGTACTAGATCCGGCCTTAAGAAGACCTGGTAGATTTGACAGGGAAATTTCTATACCAATTCCAGATAGAAAGGCAAGGCTTGAGATTCTACAGATATATACCAGGGGTATGCCTTTAGCAGATAATGTGAATTTGGAAAAGATTTCTGATCTAACACATGGCTTTGTTGGTGCTGATCTAGCAGCATTATGTAGAGAGGCAGCAATGTCATGCATTAGAAAAATTCTACCTAGAATTCAAGAAGAGGAATACATTCCTCCAGAAATACTTTTAGAACTTGAGGTCAAGATGGATAACTTTCTCGAGGCTTTGAAGGAAATCACCCCTTCTGTAACGAGAGAGGTCTTTGTTGAAATTCCTGATGTTAGGTGGAATGATATTGGAGGGTTAGAGGATATAAAGCAAGAATTAAAGGAAATAATTGAATGGCCTATGAAATATCCAAAACTATTTGAGTATGCAAATACCAGAGCACCTAAGGGCATCCTTTTGTATGGCCCTCCAGGAACCGGAAAAACCCTCATTGCAAAAGCAATTGCTAGTGAATCAAATGCAAATTTTATCTCAATTAAGGGCCCTGAACTGATGTCGAAATGGGTTGGTGAATCTGAGAAAGGGGTTAGAGAAATCTTTAAAAAGGCAAAACAGACTGCCCCCTCCATTATATTCTTCGATGAGATAGATGCTATGACACCAACTAGAGGAAGTGGTGCTGGAGACACCCATGTTACTGAAAGGGTTTTATCGCAGTTACTTACAGAACTTGACGGCTTAGAAGAACTCAGGGGTGTTACAGTTCTTGCAGCAACCAACAGAAAGGACCTATTGGATCCTGCCTTGATAAGACCTGGGAGATTTGATATGCTGATTGATATACCCGTTCCTGACAAAGAAGCAATAGTTAAGATATTTAGTGTACATAGCAGGGAAAAACCTTTAGGCAATGATGTTAACTTTGAAAAATTGGCAGATATAGCAAAGGGTTTATGGGCTAAGACTGAGGAAGACTTTACTGGTGCTGACATAGAAGCTATCTGTAGGATGGCGAGTAAACTTGCAATAAAGGAATTCATAGAGAATTCCAAGAATATATCCAAGAAGATAGAAAATCCGGATTTTAAGATAAAAATGAAACACCTTGAAGATGCCCTGTATATCTATAAAGAAATGCATACAGAATCCAGCC
>JAKFXM010000137.1 GCA_021731385.1 Methanobacteriota archaeon | reverse complement strand
CATACGGTACAATCTATTTTCATCAAATATCTCACAATCTAAAGGAGGTAATGAATTAATATTAGTGGGTGGTCTTAATTGATTCTTAACAATTATACCCTTTTTTTTCTTTACCCATAAATTTTTCACATTGGAATAATCTTCCCCATCCCTTATTTTTTCACATAGTTCAACAATAGCTTCTTCGCCTTCACCAACACAGATAATATCAATCTCCGGGTAACTTATCGCTTTTTCTGGTGCAAATGTAGTGAAGACGCCACCCATTACAGTCAATAGATTATGTTGTTGAATGGATTTTAATAAAGTTATACCTAAGTTAAATGTACTTTCAGTAGTAGTAACTGCTATAAGGTCTGGTTTAAATTCTTTTATTTTCTTGTTTAAATCAAGAAAAACATCCTTATCCTCTCTTTTTATTTTTTTATATTCTTCTTTAACAGGTCGTGCTGTAAGATTTTGTTCTTGTATACTGTCTGAATCTATACCTTCAATTAGATAACTGCTAGTATCAAATAAATCAACTCTCATTCCTTTATCTTTTAATAATCTAGAGAAAAGACCGATTGATGGTGGTATGAGGCTCATACTGCGTTGGTTTGGATATAGAAATAATACCTTCATATTAAAAACCTCATTTTTTTATCATACTTAATAGAAATCTTACTCCCTTGAAATATCGATGAATATTTTGTATACCAATTCATTATTTCTTTCACTGCTTTTCTTATTTCTGGATGCATTTTAGTTGTTTACCTATCTATAGTCATTGACATAAATATTTAATCATATTCAACTTGAACCTTCTCGTTCTTATAGCAAATGACATAAGTATTTGGTCTTATATTTCCCGAATCAGCCTTTAAGGCTGATTGGGCACAAAAATTTTGCAAAGCAAAATTTTTCTTGTTCAATTAAACTAAAATTATATGAAATTCCAAAAGGAATTTCATAGCTATGATTTTGCTATGCAAAATCATATTATGTCATTTGCTAGTTGTAACAGACATTAAATATTCAGAAATTAATGTCTGTTACTATAAATATGCCGGATTTTTGGAGCAGATAAACATACAATATGAGAAACTAACTCCAAACTCAGGATATCTCAAGGGCAATATAACAATTCGTGGAACAGCCTTATTCTTTTTTGAGTATATAAAGGTTAGTGGTAGAAAAATAATCAGGGAAAAATATCGTTACCATTGGCAGAAAAGTAATGGCGAACTCATAAAAAGATGGGATAATGCACCCCACCATAAAGAGGTGTCAACATTCCCATGTCACATAGATACCAAAGATGGTGTAAAACCAAGTAAAGAAGTCGATATAACTTATGTAATTTCAAAAATTTTTGAAGAACTTTGAGAAATTCTGCGGGTGGTACAAGAAAAATTTATCCCTGTTTAATCTTCCTGATGTTCTGTAATTTCAATTACAGAACAGTTAAAATTTTCCTATGGAAAATTTTTTCGAATCTCACTCGCACTAAACGCAATAATCTGCTCTCCAAAGCGGATTGTGTTTATGGTAACATTAATCTTCTCATCTATTTCTCTATCCATCTCCAATACGGCATTGAACCTGTCGCTGTTCCTGATTGGAACAACATTGTTCTCAAGTATGAACTCTGTTGTGAGAGAAACCGCACCCTCCTTTCCAAGTCTAATATCCAGGATATTATTGTCTGCGAGAGTCTTCATTACATAACCAATATCCGAGTTCAGAGGGATTTTGAACATAACCCCGCCATCCTGCAGCGAATAATCGATCCCTTCCTTGTTCAGTATTTCAAGTATGTCCCTTTTCGAACTGTTGAACGAAATTTCAGTCCTGTTTTCTTCAGAATTTATGAAGACACTAACCCCTGTCAAATTCTTTAATCCTTCTGCGGTTTTATTGCCGAGGGTATCATTTATCATGATTTTCGGGGGAAGGAAATTAAATTCCGTTTCATTTAGTTTTTCATGGATATCTGGTGGGAGGTCTGTATTAACCGTCCCCTGAACAATTATGTCCGTTATATTGACAACGGTTGCAGGAAGTACAGGACCCACAGGAATCTTTCTCTCACCAAATCCGATCATACCGCTTTCTATCCCAAACGCGATCTTCTGATACAGGACAATCCTTAGATAATCCCCCACCTCATTTCCTGGCTGCCCGACAACATAGACCTGATCTGTTCCTGAAATATTTATTGGAAGATTTGCAATATAGCCCTGAAGCGTTGAAGACTTACCCAACTTTTGTTTAATCTCCCCGTTTAACTCAAATGGATTACCTCCCTCCTCTGGACCGAACTTGAATAGGGTGTAGAATCCGCATATCATGGGCGCCGGTTGAGATGCCGTTGCAGGTTCGGCAACCTCTATACCCTTAAAGTTACCTGCAGAGATATTCTGAATTTCATTGATTGTTTCAAAATAAACGCAACGGGAATCAGGCATTACTATAAGATCATTGGCTATACCTGCAATACGCACAATTATTGAGAAGTTTCCAATCTGACTTATCTGGTACTTGTCGACCCATGGTTCGGGTTGCACCTCATTGGGAATTTTTGGGCTGTTTCTTTCTGAACTGAAATATAATCCTGAAAAAAGCATCGTAATTACAACAACAAAAACCCCAATTAGTATATATCTGCCATTATCCTTTTTCTTTACCGCATTTTTCCGGAATTTTTTTGCCATCCTTAAGAT
>JAKFXM010000020.1 GCA_021731385.1 Methanobacteriota archaeon | reverse complement strand
AACTAAGACAGTGCCAGAGCCACAGAAAGGATCAAGTATTGTATAATATTTTTTGCTGTATTTTTCAATCAATCTTCTTGCTATCTGAGGAATCATCATAGCAGGATAACTATGAAAACCGTGACTTGAATATTTAGTATCTGCTGTCTTAAAATCCCATGAATAATCTATAATCTTATTCTCCATTGTTCTTTCTAATCCTGTTTTTTGCAGACTCAGATACAAAGGATTTTTCTGTTAACCATGCTAAGATAATATTTCTGACTATATCTGCATCACCATCGCCCATCTCGCCTCGCAGATTCTCGATGAGTTTCCATTGCCCCTCCGTAAAACTTACCAAAACCCTTTTAGATTTGGACATTTTGATACCAAACAAAATTTCGCTATCAGATATTAATTTATATCTTTTTAGATATAAATAATATATATTAAAGATATAAATATGACAATATTAGAATTCTAAAGCCCCTTTCTGCTAACATAGTCAGCAATACTGTCAAAGATTATCTTCCCGTCTCCGGATTCTCTATTATTCCCTCTGGTCCAATCAGCATCTTGAATCCTGTAAACAGTCCTCTCATGATGTGGCATCATCCCAAGAACATTTCCTTCCAGATTTTACAATTGGAATCCCTGCATAATTTTATGGTTGATTTTGGTGCACTCCGCAGATCAGAGGATACGCAATGCTGTTATCGCCTCTGCAATGCCTGAAATTATGAACTGTACTGCTATTGCAGAAAGCATAAGACCCATTATCCTTATGATAACCCTTGTACCTGTAGGACCAAGAATCTTGTAGATATAATCCAGCCTTGAAAGAATCCAGTATGAAACAAAAAATACCAAGATAATATCAATAATCAAAAAAATCCTGTTGAGCATATTACCTGCAGTGTCAAAGAGCATAACCCCGGTGGTTATTGCCCCGGGCCCTGTAAGAAGCGGGATTGCCATCGGCATTATTGTTATATCCTCCTTTTCCATTTCAAGGTTGTCACTAACCCCCGTTTTTGTTCTTCTCCCGAAAAGCATCTCAATTGAAATTATCAGAAGAAGAATTCCGCCCGCAATTCTGAAGGAGTACATACCAACGCCAAGGATTGAGAATATTGCATTTCCTGCAAGGGTAAGCACAAGAAGTGTAATTCCTGCAATAAGAACGGATTTTTTTATCATTGCCTGTCTTTCAGTTTTCTTGAACCTTTCGAGAAGTGAGATAAATACCGGAACAATACCCACCGGATCTACTATTATAAAAAGTGCAATGAATGATTTTACGATAAACCCGTAGTCAAGTTCCATATTCCCATATAATTATAAATCCAGCCGATTAAAAATCCAAGAATCAATCCATATTGCAAGCAAACCCTTTCTTTTTCTAAAAGAAAGGTTTTGCATTCCCAAAGAAAACTAAAAGACATATCCGATTAAAAATCCAAGAATCAATCCATATTGCAAGCAAACCCTTTCTTTTTCTAAAAGAAAGGTTTTGCATTCCCAAAGAAAACTAAAAGACATATCCGATTAAAAATCCAAGAATCAATCCAACTGCAACTGGGGGCAGGGCAGGAAGTGCAATTTCCTTTTTTCCGGAGGTATAAAAGAACAGTGAAATTAGCCCGATAAGCCCGCCCACAATTGTAAAAAATGCATGAGTAATTCCATAATCCCCGAGCACAGATACAGAGAAGACAAGCGGAATTGCAAAATCCCCGGTACCCAATCCAAGAATCTTCTTTCCGACAGGAATTGCAAAGAATAAAGGAAGTTTATCCTTGGATTCTTTTGCTAGTGTTACCATGTGTTTTGTCCAGAACACTGCAACAATGTCATAGGCGGAAAGAATTACAAGCAGGATTAGGGATGGGAGAAAATGAAGTGATGCCCCTAAATAACCTCCAATTCCGCCTATTGTCCATATCAGGGTGAAATTCATAAGCAATATATTTTTCCTCCGCCATATTGCCAATACAGTTAAAATAACTGCAAGTATAACTGCATAATCCCTGAATAGGCTCCAGAAGGCAATGAAAATCCCGCCAAAAATTCCCAGAAACAGTAGAATCTGTATAATGATTCCTAGTTTGAATCTTATAAAAACCAGCAAAAGCCCGGTCATCAACAGGATGTACAGGAATATCTGCAGGGATGAGGACGTGCTTTCAGGATTTTCAACCGCCGCGGGGATTACAGAAGCCTCAATCTGCCTTGTGAGTTCCAGACCAACATTCAAACCAATTATCTGGACTGCAAGATAGATGCTGATAAGCAGGACTAATGAATTTAGATTTTCCATCTGGAAAAATTTGTATCAACCATGTGCTAGTTCGTATATTACATTCATAATAGATGAATTAAAGGGAAGATTGGGGTTGATAAGGGCAAGAAACCGTAGGTGTCTTGCCCTTATATCTGGACAGCAAGATAGATGCTAATCAGCAAAATTAATGAATTTAGATTTTGCATTTAATTTTTATTTTATTCGATGAATTAAAGGGAAGGTAGGGTTGATTAGGTGCCAAAACCCTTTTAGGACCCGAAAAATTCCGAAGGAATTTTTGGGCAAGAAAAATTCGCTATGCGAATTTTTGTGTGGCCGAGAGGCTTGTGGCAGAGGCTTCGCCTCTGACACACACCCGAGCCTTTGAGGCTCGGTTGTGTCGCCTCTCGGACATATGTCAGAGCCCGATTGAGCCTAAAGGCTC
>JAKFXM010000165.1 GCA_021731385.1 Methanobacteriota archaeon | reverse complement strand
TAAGATTAAGGAGAAATGGCACAGAGATATTCAGATTTTTTTTCCATGCATAAAACCCCTTATTTAGTATTTCCTCTAATTTTTCAGGCATTAAGATAATTATTCTACTAAATAAATATAAATCGCATGAAAAAAATAGCCAGAGGGATTATAGAAAGGATAATCCGGGGCATAATCAGGACAAGAGCGGAACTTGATCTGGAGAAGAGAAGAATTTCGGAAGAATTGCATTTAGACAGATTCATCAGAAATTCAGAAATTCTGAAATATGCAAAGTTAAAGGAAAGGAAAATCCTGCTGAAGATACTGCAAAAGAAACCAACAAGAACAATATCCGGTGTTGCAGTTGTCTCTGCAATGACCTGCCCTGCGCCATGCCCTCATGGCAAATGCAAGTACTGCCCCGGGGGCGTGGATGTTCAGGTTCCGCAGAGTTATACCGGTAAAGAGCCGGCAACGAGAAGGGCAATAAGATATAATTTTAATCCGTTTCTCCAGGTGACATTCCGCATGCACCAGCTAAAGACAATAGGACATTCTGTAGACAAGGTCGAACTTATTGTAATGGGGGGAACGCTAACTGCACAGTGCATAGACTATCAGGACTGGTTTGTAAAGGAGTGCATAAGGGCAATGAATGAATTTGAGGGGAATTTTGAGATTATCGATAAAACTGGTGAAGACGGGTTTATAAAAAAATACGAAAAATCAGAGAGGAAATTTCAATACCGGGAAGAAATCCAGAAGGAAAATGAATCTGCATCAGTAAGGTGCGTTGGAATAACCTTCGAGCCAAGACCTGACTGGGCAAAAAGGGATGAGATAGACAGAATGCTTTTATTTGGTGTTACAAGGGTTGAAATTGGCGTTCAGAACCCGTTTGATTTTATCTATAAAAGAGTAAACCGGGGTCATACGGTTGATGATGTTATTGAAGCAACCCGGCAATTAAAGGATTCCGGCTTGAAGGTTGCATATCACATGATGCCGGGACTTCTTGGAAACAGGCCAGAGTTGGATTTCAATGGATTTAGAAAGATCTTTGATGATGAAAGGTTTAAACCGGATATGATTAAGATTTATCCATGCATTGTTCTAAAAGGGACTGAATACTACGAAATGTGGAAAAAGGGGGAATTCGAGCCAATTAATACGGGGCAGGCAATTGACCTTATAGTCCGGGTAAAGGAAATAATGCCGAGATGGATCAGAACAATGAGGATAATGCGTGATATTCCCTCAAATCTAATTGATGCAGGAATAAAATCCAGCAATCTGGGTGAATTAGTGTATAAGGAGATGGAACGGAGAGGGATAAAATGTCATTGCATAAGATGCCGTGAGGTAGGACATCTGCTCAGCAGGGGAATTGAACCGGTTGAAAAGGATATAAAATTATGCAGAATTGATTATAATGCAAGTTCTGGAAGAGAAATATTTTTATCTTATGAAGACAGAAAACGAGAAATTTTGATTGGTTTTCTAAGGCTTAGAATTCCGAAGATGCCTTTCAGACCAGAGATAGATGATAAGACTGCGATCATAAGGGAATTGCATGTTTATGGCCCCATGGTGGAGATAGGTGATGTGCCCCAGTATGAGTGGCAGCACAGGGGCTATGGAAGGGAACTTCTTACTGAAGCAGAAAGAATTTCTAATGAGGAATTTGACTTTGACAAAATCCTGGTTACCAGCGGAATTGGTGCGAGGGATTACTACAGGAAATTCGGCTATAAAAGAAAAGGGGTTTATATGGGTAAGGAGTTATGATTCTGTTAAGTGGGTAATATTCTTAATATCCTAACCCGCATAATATAATTCAATTAATAAAATTTCGCTAAATAGGTATTATATTCAATTTTGGTAGGTGCAATTTAAATATTAAAATGATATATGTTATTAGACGATAAAATGAACGGCGGTTTTGTTCATGGTAAACATGAAAGTGCATGGATTACAATCTCTGTTGATGAGTATGAGAGTATGAAGGCTACAATTGAGACTTTATCCAGCCCTGATGCCATGAAGAAGATTATGCAGGGTGAGAAGGAATTAGCTGAGGGAATGGGTAAAACCTTGGAACAGATTAAAAAAGAGTTAGGTATTTATTGTTCTGTAATTTTGATTACAGAACAGTAATATGATTTTGCTTTGCAAAATCATAGCTCCGACACCTTTGGTGTCGGATAAAAATTTTGCTATGCAAAATTTTATCGATTTTATTGAAAAACCACACCTGAAGTTCATTGTTAAACTTTTTCACCCGAATCAGAAACTATAAGTTTCTGATTGGGCCCGAATTTGCTTTCAGCAAATTGGGCCCAAAAACTGCTTTGCAGTTTTTCGGGCACAAAAATTTTGCCAATGGCAAAATTTTTCTTGAATCTTCTTCAGCAGTAGGTGAGATAATAACTTTATAAACCATGTTTTCTCAATGTCGGTATGTGCTGTCCAAGAGGTTCTCCAGGAAGACACCCGCTAAGTTGTTATTAAGACATGTAAAGAACGAGTATATAAATGTTTTGGTTTTTCTGGCTTTGCTATTAAATTCACTTTTGCTATTAAATTAACCGTTTTGCTATTAAATTCGGGATTCTGCTGATAAAGTCCCGATGTTTTGCCCGATAAACTATTTCTCTCTGAGCAGTCTAATCAGTACCGCAAGATTACCAAGACCGATAAGAATGTCAGTTGATATACTAAATATCAATCCCTAAAATCAGAACAGGAATATCTATAT
>JAKFXM010000084.1 GCA_021731385.1 Methanobacteriota archaeon | reverse complement strand
ATTAAGGACAGTGTGAAATTGCCAGATTCCATCGTAATTATATGACACTTCTAATAGAAATATCTTATAATTTGGATAATTTAAAGGTAATTCCAATATCTTTAGATGTCACAGAAAACAGGAAAGAGGAGAAAGAGAAATGCGGGGGGGATAAAACAGGAGATTATAAAGTTCATAGAATGCCTAGATTTTCCTACTACGACAGAGACTATTGCCAATGGTGTGGGGGTGAACTGGTATGCAGCAAAGCTATATCTGGACGAATTGATGAAGGAAGGCAGGGTATTCCACAAGAAGATTGGAAGGCAGAATCAATGGTGGACAGAGAAGGTTGATGAACAGAGAAAGAAGATCAGGGAGATGGAATGGATACTCAGGGATAGGGATGAAAAGATCAAAAAACAGGAAGATCTACTAAAAGAACTTGTAAAATTAGGGATTGTTGCTGAAAAACCTGGCGGGTATATAATAAAGCAAAAATGGAAAAAATCAGGATAAAGGATATGCCAAAGACCGATAGGCCAAGGGAAAGATTATTTAAGTTGGGTGGAGAATCTCTATCTACCCCTGAATTATTGGCGATAATTCTTAGGACGGGTTCAATGGGCGAAAGTGCTGTTGTTATAACTGCTTATACCCCAGATCCAACAAGATGGATTGAATATAGGAAAAGAAAATGACCGAAGTAATTACTGTTTGTCCATTATGTAGCGGAAAGGTAGAAGAAAAAAAACAGAGAAGATTATCAAGGTTGGAAAGGATGTTGTAATTCTAAAAGTTAAGGCAGGAGTCTGTCAGCAGTGTGGTGAGAAGATTTATACAAAAGAAGCGCATGAGGAGATTCAAAAAATAAGATCAGAATTGAAGGAGAAAATTAAGGAACTAATACCAGTGGGACATGCTTATGTCTATCCAGCCGGGATATAAATTATCACAATTCATTCATATCCCTAACCCTTCCACCAAGGCTAAACTATTCCAGCATCCTAAGAAATTTTTTGTATTTTAGAGCTACCTCTAACATTTCTCTTTCAATTTTTAATTCATCCTTAGATCTTACATCTATTTTTTTAGATATTACCCCTGTTTTTTTAGATTTTGCTTTCATCTATATCACCTGTTTTGAGCCATTGGGCTATATCATTTAGGCTATATATCCGGATGTTCCTTAATACTTTTTCTGCCTTAGTGAAATTCTTGATACCCATCTTACCACCATTTTTACTTATGAACTGAACTGCAACTATGAATGCAGTCCTTTTGTTTCCACTTGCAAAACCATGCATTATTATAAGGTCTCTAAGCAATATGGCTCCTTTTTCATACAGATCCCCAGTATCTTTTCTTACATTTTTTATTATGTTAGCAATGAAATCATCTGATATCAATAATTTGTGCTGATCTGCCTTTCGGTTAGACATAAGATTTACCAGACGATTAACGAATTTTATGCTATCAACCGTAGGGTATATTATCTTATTTTTCATTTATTTTCACAATTCATTCGGATCCGTAATTCTTCCGGTAATCGCACTCGCGGCAACAACAGCAGGAGAAGCAAGATAAACCCTTGAATCCTTGTGCCCCATCCTTCCTATGAAATTTCTATTAGTAGAAGAAATGCAGACTTCGCCCTTTGCTAATACACCCATATAACCACCAAGACACGCCCCGCATGTAGGTCCAGAGATATAGGCATCTGCATCCATGAAAATTTTAATCAAGCCTTCCTTTAATGCCTGTTCAAAAACCCTCTTGCTCGCAGGGACAACTATCATCCTGACATTTGGATGAACTGCCTTGCTCTTCAGAATCTTTGCTGCAATCCTTAAGTCCTCAATCCTGCCATTTGTGCATGAGCCAAGATATGCCTGATTAATTTCAACATTGCTTAGTTCAGATGCGGGCTTTGCATTTGAGGGGAGGAATGGTTCGGCAACAGTAGGAGAAATTTCATTTGCATCATATTCAAATGTTTCGGAATATTCTGCATCCTTGTCAGAATAAACTGGTTTATATCTGCCCCTTATCCTGCCTTTCAGATAATCAAATACCTTCTTATCCGGCGGAATAATCCCTGCCTTTCCTCCGGCCTCTATGGCCATATTTGAGATTGTAATCCTGTCTGAAAGGCTTAATGAGTTTATAGCAGAACCATAGAATTCCATTGTCTTATAGAGGGAGCCATCAACCCCTATATCCCCAATCATGTGCAGAATTATATCCTTCCCTGAGACAAATTTTTTTAATTTTCCATTAATTACAAATTTCTGCGTTTCAGGGACCTTGAACCAGAGTTTTCCTGTTGCAAATACTGCCGCTGCTTCAGTTGAGCCTATCCCTGTTGAAAATGTACCTAAGGCACCATAACTGCATGTATGCGAGTCTGCGCCGACAATAAGCCTCCCCGGAGCTACAAAGCCCTCCTCAATCATGTGTTGGTGGCATACACCTGCCCTGCCAACCTCGAAATAATTTGGAATTTTGTATTTTCTTGCAAATTCTCTCATAGCCTTTGCCTGTTCTGCAGAAGGAACATCCTTATTTGGCACATAATGATCAGGGATTAATACAATTTTCTCCCTGATTGGGTTTGTTTTGATTCGAGGGCGTTGCCCTCGAAGCTTCGACACCTTTGGTGTCGAATTGAATTTTTCGAATACCTCAAATGCAGGAAGTCCGGTAACATCATTGACCATTACATAATCAATATTCGCTTCTACTATTTCTCCGGGCTCTACCTTCTTTTTTCCTGATTTCTCAGC
>JAKFXM010000134.1 GCA_021731385.1 Methanobacteriota archaeon | reverse complement strand
GAGTGATAGGCAACTTGATGAACTGGTGGAAAAAATAATTAAAGGATTCGCAGGCGAGAATCTTGAAGATGTTGCTGATAATGTTTATAAACTTTTAGTATTTGTTTAGCTAACCCATTTTAACCCTCCTTTTTTTCCATTCACCCCACCAAAGGGCATTTTGACCGAAAGATTAATATATATTGATATATATTAAGATAATTGATGAGGAGAATCGAAATAGAAAAAGGCAAACTTGTCCTGACAGAAGGAGTAATTGGTTTCTTTCAAAAAACTGTCACCAAATTTGGAACTGGTGCAAAGATAGACTGCCCCAAAGAATACCTCAATAAGACTGTTTATGTTGTGGTGTGTGAAGAGTGACTCCAGACGATTATTTTAAAAAACTTGAAGATACTATACTTCGAAACCAAGAGCTTGAGAAAGAGAATGAAGAGCTAAAAAAAGAGAACGAAGACCTGAAAAAGAGATTATTATACTACGAGAATCCGAACACACCACCATCAGCAAGGCAAATAGAAAAAGCTGACAAAACTCCAACCGAAAATATCCCTGCTCCAAAAAAACGCGGTGCACCTATCGGGCATAAAGGAGCAACCAGACCTACAAAAGAGCCTGAAAAAACCAAAGAAGTAATTGCTGATCATTGTGAAAAATGTAATAGTCCAAATATAGAAAAACTGGACAAATGCGAAACTTCAATAATAGAAGACATGCCTCCTCCTCAAAAGATCACAACAACTCGATATAATCGTTGGAAGGTAAAATGTCTGGATTGTGGACATCAATTCATTTCAAAACATCCTGAATGTCCGAAAACAGGTGGCTTTGGGATATTTATCCTTGTTTATATCGTCATGCTTAAATTCTTTCTGCGTGGTGTAATCAGAAAGATACAGGATTTCGTATTACGGTACAATGATTTGGAAATAAGTCCAAAAGGAATTCATGACATTTTATTAAGAGTTGGTGAAGCCTGTAAAAAGGATTATGAAGACAAGATTCAAAAGATACGTCGAACAAAATGGAGATATATCGACGAAACCGGAATCAAGGTCATTGGAATACAATTTTGGCTGTGGATATTCCGGACAGATACCAATGAATTGCTCGTCGTTATTCGAAAATCAAGGGGCAAAAAGGTACTTGAAGAAATTCTCGGTAAAGAACCTGAAGGAGTGAATGGCACCGATGGATGGCGGGCGTATAGTTGGATGAAGCTTCAACGATGCTGGGCACATCTCCTACGTCAAGTTGATGCTTTCATCGATGTGTCAGAAAACGGAAAGAGATTGTCCGAGGATATCCATTCCTGTTTTAAAAAATTGAGGGAATTCCTGGATAGAGATCCTTCTATGGCAGAGAGAATGGAAAAGAAAAACTTGTTCGAGAAGGAATTGGAGGGAATTATTACAAAATATAGCGAATTTAAAGAACTGAAGAAACCTTTGACCTATCTCAAAAATGGTTGTGGTTGCTGGTTCACTTGTCTGCTTTATCCTGGAATGGAACCAACAAATAATCTTGCCGAACAGGCTATAAGGGAGCATGTTATTATGCGTAAGATCATTGGTTGTTTTAGATCCGAGAAAGGAGCTGAGAATTATCAGTATATTGCTTCTTTACTGGCAACTTGTAGATTGCAGGATAAGAACGGATTTGATGAGCTTGAAAAAGTGCTCAGACGTGAATTGTGCATGAGCTAAACAAATACACTTATTTAACTGAGCTATTTGAGAAAATAAGATTTACTTTAAAGAATGCGGGAATAAAGCTTCCATCAGAGAAGTTTGGGGAGGAGAACAGCACGGTTGTGAAGAGAACCATAGGCGGAATCGACCTGCCCACCAATCCTGAAGCAGCCTGGCCCTCGAAATTCGGAAAAGATGCAGAATCTGTATATAAAGAGATGGGAGCTAAAAGCATAAAAGTGGGCGATACTACATTATTCCAGAGCGCAGCCAATGTGCTTTACAGGAATTCATACGACCCTGCGTCGCGTCCGGATATTGACGGGATAATGCCCAAGAGGCGCGATGCCCGACCTGTTGATGAGCAAGATGCAAAATACGGTTATTTCAAGAACTGGGCATGGAGCTGGATGGACAACCAGCGAGTTCTCTACAATACTAAAGAGAGCAATCCGGGGGTGAAGACTTTCTTCGGCTGGTTTGCCATGAATGAGAATACATGGCTGGGATTGGATAGGGCAGCTATCTGGTCGCAGCCGTTATATGACCCCACAAAACCCCCAACGAACCCCTTAAGTCAGGGAATGCCCCTGCATAATGAGCCTGCAGAAAGCCCGGATGCTGAGCTGGCAAAAGAGTATCCGACCATGTGGGGAAGTTCTTACCCGTACTACGAACAGGTTGCCACTGGCACTTCAGATGAGTATCCCTATGTTCTTACAACTTTTAGATTAGCAGAGCACATGCAGGCAGGCGCAATGACACGGAATTTGCCCTGGCTTGTGGAATGCCAGCCAGAGATGTTCGTTGAGATAAGCCCCGCACTCGCATCCGAGATCGGGGTGAAAAGCGGCGACTATGTAAGAGTAAAGAGTGCAAGGGTTCCTGAGGGTGTAGTTATGAAATGCATAGTTACAGAGAGGATTCAACCCCTGACGGTGAATAATAAAACTATTCATGAAGTTGCCATGCCATGGCACTGGGGATTCAAGGGTCTCAGCACAGGAGTGAGTGCAAATTTATTAACGATCGATGCCGTGGACGTGAGCGCTCATATCCCTGAATATAAAGTATGTTTATGTAA
>JAKFXM010000161.1 GCA_021731385.1 Methanobacteriota archaeon | reverse complement strand
AAATTCAACTGAAATTTCGCAACTATTTCCTGAGATGTTGTTTGATGACCTGTTCCCGTAGATAAAGCATGCCGAATTATCTATTACGGAATTAGAGTTTGAGTTATTCAGGTATATGTCATATTCACCATTGCCGTATACTGAATTATTATTAATGAAATTCCCGTCCGAATCCTTCAGATAAATGCCATAGTCATAGTCTAAGATATTGCAATTCTTTATTGTAACATTCTTCCTGTCTTTGAGAAAAATACCATAGTTTGTTCTATTACCGGAGATTGTTTTATTGTTGCAGTTAAGGGTTATATTGTCTGTCGTTATGGTAAGACAATTACCGCCTGATTTCAGGTTTACAGTTAATTCAGTATCAGAATCAATAATCCCGGAGTTCAGACTGCTGCATGGGAAGGCTTTGTCTGTGTGAATTAATCCCCCCGAGGAATTTGATGATTTAAATTTTGCTGATGATGACAAATCTGCCAATTTTCTAAATGTAGATAATCTGAATTTGCCTGAATCTTCCTGATTCTCTAAGACCGAGGCATTTAGTTCTGCCAATTTTCTGAATGTGCCCAATCTAAATCCACTTGAATTTTCCTGATGATTTAGCAGTGATAAATTCAACCCCCTTATCTGATTGAATGTCCTTAATCTATATTCTGAAGAATTTTCATAATGTACTTTGTCAAAGAAAGAGAGATTCGACCTTTGTTCAAATGTTCCTAATCTGTATGAAGACGAATTTACAATATGCAAATTTCTTGATGACCATAATTCCGGCCTGTTCTCAAATATTCTTATGCGCAGGTTGCTGGAATTCTCTGAATGAACTTGTATTGATTCAGAAATATTATTTAATCGTGAGAATATTGTCAGTTTGAATACTGTGAAATTTGAAGAATGAGTCTGCTTTAATTCAGAAAGGTTATTTAACTGTCTGAAGGAAGTTAGTCTAATGACGGTGGAATTCTGGAGATGAAAGTCCTTCACTGAAGAAAGGTTCTGCAATTGCTGGAATATCCTTAGATTGAAATCTGAAGAATTTGTGGAATGTAACTCTATACTGTTGCTGATGTTAGCATTTACACTTCCTATCAGTAGTAGCAAGAAGAATGCTAATTTCTTCATTCTCCCTATCCCGGCATATTCCATGTCTCTGCTTCATATCCTATGTTTACAGGCTCAAACTCAAAACTGCCAATCTGCAATGGAGTCCTAAGCTGATATTCAATGTCAAGATATTGCATTGGCCCCAAGGAGGAGAGATTCAGGGAGAACTCATTATCTACAGGAATTACACTAACTAGTGAATTTTCTATAACTGTGTCATTCATTATATATCTTTTCTCTATCATAACATCTGAATTTGTCCAATTGAACAATTCTGGAAATCTTACGGTTGCGGTCAGATTATTGATTGTAGTATTTGCAAATGGATTAAATATTCTGACCTCCATCGTGGTGGTTTCATTCGCCCCAAGATATTTCTGCTTGCTCTGCTGGGTTACTGAGATTGAGGAATAAGGGAATATTCCATCGCCATTATTAGAGATTTCAATGAATGGCTTGTCTGCATAGATATGAAATCTGGAATTGTCGTTGAATTTGGAATTTATAGTAATTTTTTCATTCTGGTTTATTGAAAAATTGAAATTTGAAATCAGATCATTTTCTTTTATTCTGTCAAAATTCAAGGCTGTGTTTTCGAAGAGACCAATTATGTTGTTATAATAGTTATAACAATACTGCCATTGATTCCAGCAAACGGTCCATGAAGATAAATCCCTTGACCAGATATCATTTCCGGTCATATCCGATAGCTGGACATAATAACCCCAATCGGTAAATACTGCAATAGAATTATTTGAATGAATATGACTCCCCCATGCCAATGAGAATGGTCCATAAACCCCAGAATCGTTTATTATTGTCTGGTCGTAATTCAGGTCATTATTTGTGTCTATCTTTACCTCTGTGTTATTCTTAATTATAATCAATTTCTGAATATTCTGCCATGGCAGATAGAAGTCGTTTCCGGCAGGACCTATTACAGTATTCCTGTCATAGAGATAGAAGGATTGGTTTGAATAGATGCGCATTGGTCTTGGCTGATAACTGCTACACTGAACCGTAATTTTTTGGATTGTCCCTCTTGATAAATGCGATACATTCACTGTAAAGATTGTTCCATCCATATAATCTACATAGATAGTTGTTATCTCATTAGAATTTTGCGGGACTACAACATAGAAAGGTCTGTGGAAATAATGATAATAACCACAAGGGCCATAGTAAAGACTAGATTCGGGTGTATTATCCACATAATACTCCTTCCCCAAATTCCTAATCTCAGGAACCACGCCCCAGTAAGAACCAAGATATTGGCTGTATTCAACGGGCTTGTCAGAATGGATTCTTGCTCCGGGTTTTATAAGGTCAGGATTTGAATGTGTTATTTCCAAATCTTCTCCAGAATTCTTTGTGTATTTGAAATCCCACACGCCATCATCCTCAAGGTCAAGATATATGTTCGTGTTATTGAACCATGTTCTTATGACATGGTTGTCATTTCCGGGTGTAAGAATTAGAAAATCCGTCCCAAGAGAAATAAACGGGTCTTCTTTTGTTACAGCAGCATCAACAACAACAGAATAAAAAAGCAAAATTCCCAAAAGAAATAGGTATAGTTTTTTCATTTTTCTAAATATTCAATATTAATTAATTTTTTATATATAAAACTCAATCTTTTATATGGATATAAAATTAATCCTGATCC
>JAKFXM010000013.1 GCA_021731385.1 Methanobacteriota archaeon | reverse complement strand
TAGAGCAGAGAACCTTAGAATGGCGATGGACAAGGATACAATAAAATACAGTGTAGAAACAGGTTATATCCCCATGAAGATAATTACAAAGAACATATCTGGCGATTCTAATGATTATATTGATCTTGAGTACAGAGGAAAGATGGTTCTCTTTGGCGAGGATTATTATGTAAGAGACATTGAACAAGGTGCACGGATATATCTCTCTAAGGGTAAGATCCTTGAGATAAATAACCAAGAGTATAGCACTGAATATGAAGAGTACCAATTTAAAGTTGACCATATAATTTACTCAGAACCAGAAATTGAAACGGGGATAACAGTTGATGTAAAAAATCCAAATGGAACCATAGTGCAGGTGAATTCAACCATCTTAGCCAATGGAAGATTAGATAACCTTGAGATAGCTACCATAATTGTAAACAATATAGGCGGTAGTGAAATAGCCTCCATAATCGTGTATGATAAAAATACAGATGTCATTTTGGAAAGTAATACAGATTTAGAAATGGAGGGTGTACAGTATAAGGACTGGACAGTTGGCTTTACAACAGTTAATACCTGCGCAGATGCGCCAGTAGACCCTGCTGATGAAAAATGTAACATAACAGGTTATGCTGAAATGGATTCAAGTATGGTAAATGCGCTGTTGGAGAAGATCGAAATTACATATACGAGGAAATTGGAGGGTGATGCTGCATTGATAAAGAACGAATCTCTGAATTTTCCCAAGAATTTTAAAGTGATATTTGAAGGGTATACGACAAATAAATTTCAGAAAAGTCCAGTATCTGGTGAAGGTGAAGGCAATATAAAAATAGAACGAGGAGATGAGCCATACCTGATAAGGATTAGCCTTACTGGCAGTAATGGAATAAGATACAATAATGTCAGACTTGACGAAGGTCCATTCAGAGAAAATGATTCATTTATTATGGGCGGTGTTATTTACAAATACTCGAAGTACGAATATATGAGAAATGGGTTAGGTGATGCAGATGACCAGATTGAAGTGACATTAGAGCCACAGACTGGAGAGGAGGGTACAGAAAAAATAGTAGTCAATAGGTGGAATGGCAGTAATGTAACATTCAGAGAACTTGGATTAGTCGATGCACTTGATGACAAGGATCCTGCAAAGTACGAAAATGATAAAGATATACCCCTTGATGCTGATGACCTATTCTTTATCGATGCAACAGACAGCGGCAACCCCTTTGGTATTGATATCTACTATGACGACAGCGACAAGACGATAATCTTCAGTGATGACAACTATCTGACAATAAATCCTGCAATGGTGGGGATATTTAAAGATTTTGATGAAGATGGAAATACCTTGATACTATCTATAGTAAAAGAGACTGGTGTTGATGCATCTTTACAAATGCAGGATGAGAAGAATGTCAAGAATTCTCCTTTAGATCTGAATGGTGATGGAGATGATGAGGACATACTATTGTCACTGGTGAACTATGATAATGAAAATGTATACATTGACTTTACAGACAGAAACTATGATGAAACAGACCTAGGATATACCTATGACAACAGTCTTATGCTGACAGGTGTAGATATAACATTAGACGAGGACATAGACACCCTATTGATTACACCAAAGGGTGACGATGAGTATATTCTAAAGTGGAGTATGGATAACAAACTTCAATCTGTAGAATTAGAGCATCCAATAAGTAATGTCCATGCAACATATTTTATAGGTACCACTATTGGAGAGTATGTCATAATTGGGTGCTCTGTAAAAGGCGATGGTCCACCCTGTGACGGAAAAGTTAGCGATTTCGAAGTTCTTGATTACATTAATCAATGGGCTCAAGGAATTGTAGGGGATTTCGACCTTCTCACAGCAATCGATAATTGGGCAAAGGGGTAAATAGAATCAAAACAAATAATTTAATCGAATTTGCGAGCATAGCGAGCAAATTCCTTTCTTTTGGGGGTGAAGCACCTTTTCTTTTTTAAAGAAAAGGGGTTCAGATGGAAATAAAAAGCAATGATTTTTCAAACAATTCGATGATGCCTGCGTTGTATACGTGCGACGGAAGAGATATATCCCCGCAACTTTCATGGAGCAATTTTCCAAAAGAAACAAAAAGTTTTGCTCTTTCTGTAATAGACCCGGACGCACCACGGGGGGATTTTGTGCACTGGTTGATTTATGATATACCTAAGGAAGAAAACAACATACCCCGAGGCGGTCCCATTCCAAACGGTACAAAGGAGGCAGAAAACGATTTTAGGAGAATGCAGTATGGCGGTCCATGCCCACCCTCCGGAACGCACAGATATTTTTTTACGATTTATGCACTTGACATCGAACATCTTGACGATGTCAACAAGGGGAATTTTATTTCAAAAGTTAACGGGCATAAGATTGATTCCGCACAGATTATAGGTCTATACAGTCATAGATGAAAACAATAACACTAATTCCGGGGGATGGCATAGGTCCCGAGGTTATAGACGCGTGTATTAGGGTCATAGATGCAGTTGGTGTTAAATTGAAATATGAGAGAATTAATGCCGGCGAGGCTGTAATGAAGAGCGAAGGAACGCCGCTGCCTGAAAGTGTAATTGATGCTATCAAAAGGAATAAGGTGGCATTAAAGGGACCAATCACAACCCCGATAGGTTCTGGTTTCAGGAGCGTTAATGTTACATTGAGGCAGAAACTGAGTCTGTATGCAAATCTCAGGCCTGCGAAATCCTTTATGGGAATTCCATCAAGATACGAGGCGATAGATTTAGTTGTAGT
>JAKFXM010000125.1 GCA_021731385.1 Methanobacteriota archaeon | reverse complement strand
TTATTGCTGAATTTGAGAAACTTAGCAGAGATGAAAAGAGCAAAGTATTTGATTCTCTCTCAGACATCAGAGGAAAACTTGCGTGGTCTCAAAAGCTGATTGAAAGAGGGGCTGATGTTCAGAGAGAGATTGGTGGGGCGCCAAGCGAGGAAGAACTATCCGTAAGATCAAAATTAGAAAAGATCGGCCTCTCCAAAGGAGAGATTGAAGCAAATCTGGAAAATGCTTTAAAGGTTCAGGAATTTCTTACTGAAGAGATTATAACATTAACATGGGCTAAAAATCTTGCCATCTCGCTGGTGGAGATGGCGGATAGAGTAACTGCAAGTGTGAAATTCTTCGAGAGTTATGGAATTCCGGCTGATTATATGGATGAGGACTTTTTACTAATTCATCCGGAGGTATTGGGGGAGATTTTCAAAGCTGATGAAATTCAGAAACTCCTCCCTGAAATTAGTAAGATAAAGGAGGATAAAAAGTTGCGGGAAAAGGTCATAGACTTGATTAAAAAGGAAAATGATGCTAGGAAAAATAAGGTCATTGACATTATGTTTGAAGAGGATAGAGAAGAGGCTAAAGTAGATCTTGAATATTCCTGCAAAGACTACAAAGATATTGAATATGCAATCACACTAATCAACGAATTTAAAAGAGTGATTGAAGACAAAGGTATGAATTTGGATCGTGCCCTAGGTTTTGGCGTTCTTGTTGGTGTTTGCAGGTATTCTAAGACTATAGACTGGATTGAACTTGGAATTAATTTTGGAATTAGACTTGCGAAGAACGGCATAGATCCCGGTGAGATACTCTATCGTGATGTTTATAGGCTGATTGAACTTTCTAAGACAAAGGGGGGGCTTAAAACAGGCCTAGAATATCTTGAAAAGTTAATTGTGAAATATAGAAATAAAGAAAAGGTTCCATGGTTTACGATAAGTGGAGATATTTCTGAATTTGCCGAGGGTTTAATAGTTTCCAAGAAGACAACGGAATGGCTTATCCCGGTGATGGAATTGAGGGATAGACTTTTAGATAAGGGGATAAATCTCAAGTATGTGTTCAGCCTGCCATTAACCTATAAGCAATATCTGAACTATGGCTCTGTTGATACTGCACTAAATAAAGCATTCAAAGATAATGGAAGATATTTGTCCGAAGACGCATCTACCTCTGGGATATATGAGAATAGGGGGGAAATAACAGATGGCAAGAGAAGGTATGGTATAGAGAATACAGGCACTAAGTTAAACATATATAATCTCAGAGATCCGCTCCGGCAGGTTATTCTCAAAATCATAAGAATTTCTCATATAAAGGAAGAGTTTGGAGTTAATACTATATGGGAGTTTAAACTCACATTAGATTATCTTGAGAATTTGGTTGTTAAGCTAAGAGGGAGGGAGATAGATCTCTATGGGATACTCGACTCTGGTGTTTCTGCTGTTCTTGATATTTCAAAGGATATAGAATGGTTTAAGCTTGCGATTGATTTTGGTTGTAGGCTTGTGGATAGAGGAATAGATTCGGAGGATGCACTTAGTCTTGGTGTTCCTAAGGTTGCTGTGGTTTGCAAAACAATAGAGGAGTTTCAGCAGGGATTAGAGTATCTTGAGGATTTTGTTGTTAGAGTTTTAGATAAGGGAAAAGATCTGGCGCGTATACTATTATATGGCGTTTCTGAGGTTACAAATGTTTCTAAATATAAAGAGGATAGTATAAACTGGTTTGGTCTTGGAATCAAATTAGGTTGTAGGCTTGTGGATAGAGGGAAAGATCCGGAGGATGCACTTAAACTTGGTGTTCCCGAAGTCAATAAGGTTCTTGAAAACAAGGAGAATGCAATAGAGTGGTTCAGACTTGCGATTGAGTCGGGTATTAGGCTTGTAGATAAGGGGAAAGACCCTAAGGATGTGCTCGTAGATAGTGTCCCTAAGTTTATCAATATATCCAAAGATGTCGAGGAATTTGGGAAGAATCTGCCTATGCTTGAATTGCTCGTATTAAATGATTTCTATCTTGCATTGGAATTGATTAAGCCTTTGGTAGAGAATCCTGAAAAAGCCCAGGAAAGGATTAATGAGTACAAGAATATTGCAGCAAAGATCAGACAGGAAGGTCTTCTTGATCCGAAAAATCCGGAGCATGTTGCAATTCATTATAGTGAGATTAGGAAATTAGTACCGGAAGGAATATTATACGATGAGTATAAACGATTACTTGATTTAGAAGAGATAAATGAACTTGATAAGAAGGAACTGGAAAAAAGAAGGAATGATATCCGGAAGGAATGGGATAGTTTCAGGGTAAGTGGTGCAGGGATAGGATACAAACAGGAAGATGTTGATGTCAAGAAGGTAGATTCTTTTATACGGGATAAGATTGAAAAACGGTACATGTCCCTGATTAATCTTGAACTTGGAATAAAAGATGAAGGTATTCTTTTATCGTTTATGGGGAGGGTTTATACATACCTCCAGCTAAAGAAGGAAGGCAAGTCCATAGAGATAGAAAAATTAGATAAATGGCTCTATTCCAGAAAAGAATTGGAAAAAGGAGGTAACTTAAAGCCATCTGAAAAAGAACTTAAGGCGTGCTTTAAAGATAACTATAAAAAGGTTGTTGATGAAATAAAGAATTTCTCTGAGAATGAAATCCTGGAGGCATTGTATGTTAATGCTCGACTATCTGGGAAAACAAGAGGTCTGATGCCTGAAATTTTGATTGCTAATGGATACACAGACACACAACTGAGAAATATTCTCACTTCTGGAAGTGCTAAAGATAAGTTAGATGCAGTATATCAG
>JAKFXM010000192.1 GCA_021731385.1 Methanobacteriota archaeon | reverse complement strand
CTCCAAGCTGACATTACTATCCTTTTCAATGCCCTTCCAAATGGAGCCATATCTATCCTTAAGTTGATATTCAATTGATTTGGAATCTAATAGGCTTTTTCTAATATGTGCCCTTTCTATGAATTCCGAACCCTCCAGAAACGCACGATCACCCGCCAATCTAATCAAACCACCCAAATCCCTAAACCTCAATGTCAGGGCATTTCTTACACCATCTATGCTTAATGCGCGTTTTTTAGCCTCTTGTATTACCTCTGCAACAGCCTCTTTTGTTGCATGAGGTATCCTTCCATCAATATCAATCTCCTGTGTGACAAATTGTGCAAGTTTACCTCTATTCTCCTCAGTATCCGGCATTGTTGTTTCTAATAAAATCTCATAACCCCCTCCAGTAATCCTTGACCTCAGGGCAGGCAGGATCCTACTAACATCCCTGATATTGCATGCCCCAACAAAAACGAAATCACATGGAACATCATTGACCTTAACCGATGCACCAGCAGAATACGGATTTCTTCCCACAATCGAAAACCTCTTTTCCTGCATAGCGGTTAGAATAAAATTTTGTAGGTATTGCATATGTGGTAATTCATCAATAAACAAAACACCCTCATGTGCCTCATGTACAGCCCCAGGTATAACTCGCAGATACGCCGGCGTCCCAATTTCTGGGTGACTCCCATAAGGATCATGTCTTACATCCCCTAAAAGCTCTGTTTCAGAAGCACCCGTTGCATGGACAAAAGGAACCCGGGTTATAGGAACAAGGATTTTCCTTTGTTTTCTTTCCCTATGGGGGTCCATATCCCCCAAAACCCCCTTATTAAAAACCCTTATTTTTTCATCACCAAATCGTTGGTATATAATAATCTCTTCCTTTCCACCTTTATCCACGTAAGTAGTATGTACCTCCCTTTCAGGCCTACCCCCGCCAACCTCAAAAACCTCAGTTATTATATCACTAAATGGTGATCTCTGGTGATTCCATATTCTCTTATTATATTTACTGTCTCCACATTTATGGCATATATTCTCCCTGAAGCTACCAATTGCCCCGCATGCCTGGCACCTGAAACCCAGTTGTTCTGCAACAAAAGACGGGACATCCTCCGGCGCGAGGATCTTCCCATTAATAACGCTAGAACTATTACTCCTTTCTGCATCCTGTGTTACGATCTCCAGAATTGGGCGCTCAGGGTTTTGCGGATTATGAAGAACGCATATCTCCTCTTTTGGTTTTGGAAGATGCAATGCAAGTGCCTGTGCGAGCATACTCTTCCCAATTCCTGGCGGGCCTACTAAAAGAAGATGCCTTCTTTGCAACATACCAATCTTTACCTTTTCTATGGCCGGACCCTGCCCGATTATTCTATCTATCGGGTCCTTTGGTATCTCTATATCTCTTGTTGTTTCTATTTTGTCTATATACATTGTGAGGGATTAAATTACAATAAAACAATTACACATCAACATTAAAAAAATAAACTATGTCCTCTCACTTATTATCGTAATCCCCAACGTATTTGAAACCGCAGATTTATTTACCCCGACAATGCAATGAACCTTGCTTTCAGCAGCAGCATCTACCAACCGCTGTGTTACAATACCATCAAAGACAACACAATATGGCTGGACATCCTTTAGACTATTTATTAGATCCTTGATTTCTATTTCTGTAATTAAATCCAATTTCTCATCAAACAATCTTGCAGTTAACTTACCCTTTACAAGACTGAGAAGTTCTAGTAGTTTTTTATCGTTATTAGTTTCAACAACCTGTTTAGTCGCCATAGGTGCTGTCTTTATCACCTCATTCATAACCTGTTCTTTGGTTTTTTCATAACCCCTTACCTGGCTTAGCGGGATCTTCCTTCTCAGAGCCATAACAACCTCCTTCTTACCCAACTCTTCAACCTCCTTTCCGGGGGGCGCACGCGCTACAAAATCAACATCTGCCACTTGTGATAACTCCTTCAGTATAATATCCCCACCACGGTCCCCATCTAAGAAGGCGATTACGGTTTTAGATTTACTCAGGTCTATAATAGACTTGGGGATATTTGTGCCACCAACAGCAATCGCGTTTTTTATCCCGCATTTCAACATGCTAAGAACATCAGCGCGACCCTCTACAACTATAACACTATCTGCTGAAGACACTGCAGGACCTGCCGGTAACCCCCCATAAGACGAAATCTCACTAAGCTGGACTGATTTTTTAACCTCCTCTGTTAGTTCTTCACTTTCCGGTATTTCTTCATCTAGTAATTTTTTGAGTAATTCCTTTGCCCTTTCCATAACTACCTTTCTCCTTGCATTTCTTGCATCCTCGATATCCTTTATAAGTATTTTTGCATTGCAAGGACCAACACGATCTACTGTTTCAATCGCTGCTGCAATAATAGAGGTCTCAACCATATCCAAACTTGAAGGAATCACAATAGTACCTGCGGATTTTCCAACCTTTGTTGATATATCCACCTCTATTCTCCCTATCCTGCCCGTCTTCTGGAGATCCCTTAACTCTAATTCCTCTCCTAATAAACCCTCGGATTGACCGAAAATAGCACCAACCACATCTGGTTTTTCAACAACACCATCAATCATGATATCCGCATAAACATTGTATTTTATTGTATCTGCTGGAGCTTTTGCCATAGTTAATCACCCTTTTCTTATCTTTTTAGAACTAGATTATATCAGATTCACGTCAAGAAATAGACATTTCTTAATCCCCAAGATAATCATAATTATCTTAAAAATAATTAATCACACCTAAAAAATACAAATTTGCATAAATCTTGG
>JAKFXM010000038.1 GCA_021731385.1 Methanobacteriota archaeon | reverse complement strand
AAGGGTGTGTAAATTATTGTATTCATAACACACCCCTTCCCCCTCTTTTTAGAGGGGAATAATACCTGTCTTACTGCCCTTAAAGGTGTACAAGTCGTAAAGAGTGATTACCGATTCTTCTCAATATTAAATGGCCATTTTTTTTTCAAAAATTCCAAAGCCTCATAATTTGTAAGGTCAAGGTGAATAGGGGTGATAGAAATATAGCCGGCCTGAATGGCTTGAATATCCGTATCCTCGCCATGTTCCCAGTAAGGTTCTCCCCCGCCAATCCAGTAGTATTTCTTACCGTTAGGATCAAAGGTTTCTTGAATAGAATTGTCATAGACACGTTTCCCCTGTCTTGTGAAGTTAATACCTTTGATGTTATTAATTTGAACATTTGGGATATTTACATTTAGAAGCGTATCATAGGGAAGGGACTTTTCGAGGATGTATTTCCCGATTTCTATAGCGATTCTTGATGCGGTATCAAAGTGTAAATGGGCAGAAGACTGTTTTTTAATATCTAAAGAAATGGCAAATGACGGTATTCCCATTATAGTACTCTCTATAGCAGCTGAAACAGTGCCAGAGTAAGTGATATCATCTCCCAGATTGGCGCCTTTATTGATACCTGAGACAACAAGCGCAGGTCTTTCAGAGAGAATCTTATTTATTCCTATCGCTACACAATCTGTTGGTGTGCCATTAATACAATAAACATGTTCCTTGAGTTGTTCGACATTAACTCGACTTTCTGTCTAATCCCCTGAGAGCCTTTAGTATCAAGGAGAAAGGTGTAAACTATCAAGTAGTATCCATGACACCAAATTTATGAAGCAATTGTTTCTGCAAGGGAGGAAGGTCTTCCAACTTCATTTCAGCTGTATTATCAGAGTAAATCATAAATACTTCTCTGATTCCCTTAAGGGCAGTAATCAAGGAAGCAATGCTCATCTGCAAGCCACCTTGTTTTGCTAAATATTGCAATAATTTTATCAGCAGATAGGCTAGAACACTTATAAATGCATCTATCCGTATCTTGCTGTCTGTCCAATGCCAGATAGGATGAAATGAGATTATTCGATGATCTTTGATCGTCTTGAAACTATCCTCGATTTCCATCTTTTCTTTGTAGGTCATTATTGTCTCAGAATATTCAGCCTTTAAATTATTTGTGAAAATGATATTCTTCCCAAAGGCCCTTTCTTTTCCGGCTATCTCCTTTTCATTTTCAATAATTGTGAGACTGCCATCTTCTATTTTATAATCCAGATAACGACAGGCCCTGCTATGTAAAATCTTGTTGGTATGAAGCACCATTTTCAATCTTTCTTCTAAGTCCTCCGCCGCCTTATGCTTTTCAAATTCCTTCTGTAAAAGATTCTTTGCCTTTGTCTTGTGTCTCAAAAAGCTGTTTTTCTGTTTGATTTCCAGTGCTTCGTTGTATGTAATGCATATCTTATGTTGGACTCCAAATACTACCTTTGCCCCCTCGTAAACCTTGAATCCCTTATACGATTTTGTGTATTGATCCAACCCAATCGAGGTTAGATCCGGGTGATTACTCGGCACGAGACTCCCTATGTATTCATGCCCTGCAAGCAATCTCAAGTTCTTCTGTGAGTTGTTCCCCTTGTCAAACGCTATCTTTATCTTTGCAGCTTCGCTCATCAACCTGTGATAACGCTTTATTAATTTTGTCATCGCTGTCGGAAATATCCTGGCATCATGTATATTGCCACATGCCAATTGACTCATAAATGGAAATCCATCGCCTGTTACCGCCATAAATAACCCTATCTGCCTCAGGTTGTGCCTGCCTTTTTTGTTCTTGCCCTTCTGTCCATAGCTGTTGATGGTATGATCCTGATAGTATGTAAAACAGTTCGTGCCATCATACAAGAGCACATCCAATAAAAGGTTATATTTCTGCAATAAGTTAAGCCATATCCTTTCCTCTATCCTCTCCAGTTTTTCATCATCAATTAGTTCCTCCAATTCTTCTAGGCTTAGCTTATCGTTTAATTCCTTCCCACAGGCCCTCTTCTTGTCCTTTAATTCCTTCTCTGATATTATCTTCTCGAACATCTCCCAGTATGTCTTGCTGTTTAAATTAACAGCTTTGATCCCCATTATTTCAGGAAGAACGGTTGTGCTAAAATAATCTCCGGTCTTTTCCTTGCTGATAGAGCCATGAAGTTTGCTTATTGCTGAAATTATTATGAATTCAGATGCCTTAATCCCCCTCACTTTATATGGCAATACCTCATCAATAATATCCATAATGCCTGTATCTTGAGCGAGTTTTAAAACAGACATGGGCAACCCGAATTCCTTCGAGAATACCTGCTGTGGAGATTTCTTCGCATCAAACAGCTTAGTTAAAATATCCTGGGCAGTCCCCAGATAAATCTTATCGCACACTACCTTGCTCTTTCCAGAACCTTTTGTTTTTCCTGTATGCTCGGGATTGATCTTTTCACGATAGGTTCTTGCGGCATAATAATATTTATGCCCTTTTTTGATTTCTGGAAATATAGTGAATTTTGCATACCGCTTATTCATTGATAATACATCATAGCATATTATTCATATTCTGTCAATATAAATTGTTAATATAGTTGCTAATACATTATATCCCTATATTTTATAAGAACTTATTGCCTTCTTTAGATACTAAATCAGAAAGTCGAGAAAAAGAAACAGAAAAATTACAGCGACGGATTCAACAGATCAAAAAGCAGCTTTCGGAGCTGGGGGAGATGAGACCGGGAAGTCTTTCGACTCAGTACAACGTCTGCGGTAATCCCAATTGCAGGTG
>JAKFXM010000170.1 GCA_021731385.1 Methanobacteriota archaeon | reverse complement strand
GGCACTACTCTAGCAGTTGCTCAAAAATTAGGCAGAAGATGGATTGCCTGCGATATCTCACGAATCGCTATATCGGTTACAAGAGATAGAATACTAAGAGATGTTTTATCTGGGGATACAAATGAAGTACAACAATCGTTAGCTAATGTTCCAGATATTTCTGTTGAACATTGGGGGGTTTATGAGGTTCCAAAATTAGTTGAATTGTCAAATGAAAGTTTTAGGAATTTTGTCATATCCGCTTTTAATGGCCGGGTTTCAACAGGAGAGGGTTTAATTCATGGTTATAAAAATGGGGTTCCAATTTTTGTAGGTCCTTCCTCTCAGGAAGAAACAATTACTAAAAATGATGTCGTAGCATTTGCTAAAGAAATTGTAACTAAGAGAGATAAACATAATGGTACAATGATTGGATGGGCGTTTGCTCCTTCGGCACAAGAAGCAGCCAATAAATTAGCAGCTTCTCATGCGGCTTCTATTGATTTTGTAAAGCTCGAACTTATTCCATTAGAATCTGAAGATTTCAGAGAGCATATAACCTCCAAGAATCCTGAATATGGGAATCTGCTTAAATTTATTTTACCTCCAGAGGTCAGAGTTTCAGCTAAACAATTAAATCCAAAAGAGTACGAATTTGATGTCTCTGAGTCTGTAGCACTTAATCCGGGAGCAAAGATAGTAAATGTGCAATGGGATTTTAGCTATGATGGAAAAAGGTTTGTCTCAACCAGAGGATACTCATTCATTAGCATGCAAAATAATAAACCAGTTCTAAAAACTACTTATAAATTTGAATCTGCCGGCAAGAAACAGATTGCCTGCAAGGTTCAGGATGATGAAGGAGGAGAGAAACTTCATATTTTTGAGTTGAATGTGAAATGAAAGATTCATTTATTGAGCATGAAGAAAAATTTCAACAATGGAAAGACGATCGGTTTCCAGACGTAAAAGAAGAAACACGAAACTTTATTGAACATCTTACAAATCCAAAAAAAGAAAAGCGATTATGGCCGCATCAGGTGGAGGGTATTTTAAGGGTAATATACGCTTATGAGATTCTGAGGAAAAAGGATTTACTTCTGAATATAGTTACGGGTGGAGGAAAAACGGCAATTATTGGAGCATGCATTGCATGGTTGAAATACGCACATTATCAGGATAAGTTTCTGATAATAGTTCCGAATATTATTGTTAGGGATAGATTAGAAAAGGATTTTGTAGTTGTAAAACAAGAAGATAGCGTTTTTAGGAAATTTGAATTGTTTCCAAAAGACGGTGAACATCTTATAAATGAATTAACTTCTCATGTTCTGGAATCCGGTTCTGGACCGCAGGGAATTTTAGAATCCGGAATAATTTTGGGGAATATCCAGCAGTTCTATGAGAGCAATATATCAGGAAAAAGAAATTTACACTGGCTTATGACAAAGGTTGGGGATTTAGCCGTTTTTAATGACGAGGCTCATAATACCCCAGCAAAGGAATATACCACCGTATTGAGGATTCTCCACCATAAAACAAAATTTAGATTGGATACGACTGCTACTCCTGACAGGGCAGATGGCCAAACGCCTGATTCGGAGATGATTCAGTTTTATGGTATTGCAAATGCCTTGGATGATGGAATAATCAAATCCGTTGTAGTTTATCAACCGGATGCGAAGATCATTGAATTAACTTACACCAATAAAGTGACAGGTGAAAAAAGAAAAGTTACGGAATTAGATAAAGAATTTAGAGAAGCAGAGGCAAATGTAAAACCTTTCCAGTGGATTATAGATGAAGAACCCATGAAGAAGCAAATAGCAATCTCCTTGCAAAGATTTGAGGAACAAAAAAGAAGAGCAAAAGAGAGATATAAACCAGTATTATTTATCGTTACAATGGGCATAGAAGAAGGTAAAAGAGTAAAGGATATTTTAAATAAAGCAAAGGAAAATGGCGGTTTTGGATTTTCAAATGATAAAGTATTGCTGGTTACAGAGGATACAGCAGAGGATATAGTGACTTATGATTCTATGGGCAATCCAGTTACAGCAAGAGAAGCTGCTACAAATCTTGGAAAGGTAGATAGTCCTTTTGAAATTGTTGTTAGTGTTATGATGCTAAGAGAAGGTTGGGACGTTCCAGAGGTATCTGTTATTTTATTGCTAAGGAAATTCTGCTCGGAAGTTTATGGTCAGCAGGTTATAGGCAGGGGTCTAAGAAAAATTATCAGGAGTATTAACGAAAGAGAGATTTTAGCAGTAGTAGACCATCCAAAATTACAGCATGATTGGCTCTGGAGAAAAGTAGGAGCAAGTGGGATAAGAAGGGTTGAAACTGATGAGATACTGGGGGATGAGGATATACCAAAAACTCCAAAAATTCAAAGGTTAGTAAGACCAGAAAATTTGATAGAGATACCCTCTCCTGAATACGAAACAAAAATAGATTTTGATGCTATCATTAAGAAGGTACCAGATGATGTCATACAAAAGAATTGGAAGCAGATATTAGATTCTGTAAAATATGACAAGGAGAAATGGATTATAAGTAAAACCAGAA
Organism: Methanobacteriota archaeon; assembly: GCA_021731385.1. Classification (GTDB taxonomy): domain Archaea; phylum Altiarchaeota; class Altiarchaeia; order IMC4; family QMZM01; genus JAKFXM01. Next base: position 291 of record JAKFXM010000170.1, on the reverse strand, counting down.
TTGAACAAATAAGAAAATTATATGTTGATAAAAGGAGGAAGATGGAGATTGAACCTGCTGAAGATATCGAGTTAAAAGAAAGTGAGGAGCAAAAAGAATTATCAAAAGAAGAGTTAATAGAGTTATTGAAAGAAGAAGTTGTTGAAATGGCATCTAATCTTCTCTTTGAAGCTGGGTTTGGTAGTCTAAAAAAGGGATTATTATATACAACCTTAACTCTTTGTTTTTTAGGGAATAAATAGTTTCGTTTTTGTGTTTTTGTGTCGCTGTCTGCGGTTTATGGCCTGTTTT
>JAKFXM010000215.1 GCA_021731385.1 Methanobacteriota archaeon | reverse complement strand
ATCCTGATTTTGACTTTGGGTTTTTTGGTACTTCAGGCACTGGAAGCAGAGGCTGCATGTGAGATAGATTGTATATACAGCGGTAGTTCCTCTAGCCCCACAAATTGTCAATATGATATTGATCCTTTGACTTCTGACAATAGAATATGTACCGTGGGCGATGTAACGGAGTCTGGTGCTATGATTACTATCGGATATGAGTTAGACCCCTGTATTGATGCCTATAAAACCAGGGGCTGCAGAAAGGATGCCTGCCCTTCTTTCAATTACCTGAATGGGGCTGAGTGTAAAATTATTAGCGCCAGCGGTTTACTCTGTGATACTGCTGACATTACAACCGGTGTTTGGGATGCAAGTGAGGGTAAATGCATAACCTGCGGGGATGGAACAGTACTTAAAACACAGCAAGAAAATGCCGTTTGTGGTGATGGTTCCGGTATCTATGTTACCGCAGGTGCATGTACTGGTATGAGTTCTAATAAATTTGAGAGTGCCTGTGGAGCAAGTCCTCAATGTGATGAACAATCTGCAGGGTGTATTGGAACTGCGGGATTTTGTGATTCCAATGGAATTTATAATAAGTGCCCATTGAAGGATTGTTCAGGAGGTACCTGCACTGGTGCAATCCCGGAACCGCCGGGAGTTCCAACACTCCCGGATACGGAATTCTGCAGGGATGTGGATTACTGCATAGACATTACTGTCCTGAAGGACGGAACAAATGAAACTGAGGTTATTGGATGTACACCGCAGTATTGTCGGGATATAACGATAAAAAATGAAAACTGCGCAAAGGCATCTGGAACATTCAGTGATTATGCAACCACCGAAATTCCGGTTTGCCCGGAGAAGGTTGAACCTGTAGATGTTGAGGCATTGGGTTTACCGCCGGATTTCTCAGGGAATATATCAAAGGGTTATGGGGAATTATCGAGAGGAATTACATCAGCGTTTCTTTCCATAATTCAGGATGTATCAGCACAGCCTGTCTGCACGGTAGATTCTGTTAAATGGGACAGGACTGATGCATGGGATGGTGAGACTGTAAATGCGAATGTAAAGACATCGAATTGTGTGGATGGGACTGTTATGAATTTGTTTATCTGCCAGGATGATTTTCCTGATTATTATATTACCTCTCCATGCGGTACAGGTGATGATCAAGATACCCTAACCCAAATTACAATTAATGGAAATTCTGCAAAGTATACATGGGAAGCTAAGTGGATTGATGATTCACCAGTTAACCCACCAGAATACTATGCAGCAGTTGTTGGTCCAACAAATGATGAACATTCAGATGATATGACAGTCCACACCTGCATGAGGGTTGACTGGGACAGAAAACAGGCATATAATGAGGAAGAGGTTAACATGGTTGTCAGGGTTACTGATAAATGCATAGGCAACGCGGTGAAATTTGACATTCAGGAAGAAGATACGGGTCCTAATGATGATATTGACATGAACTATGGAGAAACAACATTAATGAAAGAGATAAAGGTTCCATGGAAGGCGAAGTGGGTTAGTGATTATCCATGGAATCCCCCGGAATTCATATTCTACGCAAAGATTGAAAGTATGGGTGCTAATTATATTGAAAATTCCTCCCTCATGACAGTCAGCAAGTGCATAAAAAAGGCTGAGTGGTCAGAGGAAAGTGTAGATTCCGGAAGTTTAGTATCCCTTTCTGTGGAAACAAGTGATGAATGTAAGAATAAGGATATTGAGATTACAATATGCGAGGATGATGGTCTTGAAGGTGGGGATTGCAGGTCTGGATGGAGTCCAGACGACGTTATTCCTCCAACACTCCACGGCGTTGTTGATAATAACGGGAAATTCAGCACAACATGGACTACGATATTGCAGGAGGATTCCTGGGGCGAGGGTAAATCAAGCGAATTCTATTTTATAGCCAGTGTTAAGGATGGTGGCGATGTTCTTGATGAAAAGGCATCGGATATACTGAAGGTTTATAACTGCATAAAAAAGGTTTATTGGTCTGCCCAGTCAGCATTTGAGGGGGATGATGTTGACTTGGTAGTTGAAACCAGTCCTTCCTGTAATGGATATGATGTGGAATTTGAAATATGGGAGGATGTTAGTTGGTGGACTGATGAAAAAATAGAAACACTATCAGGACCTGCAATCACAGAAGGGAAATCAAAATATACATGGACTGTCACAAGGCCTTCAGACAATCCTAATGATGTTCTTGAATATTACTTTATTGTGAAGATTAGTAGTGGCGGAAATCCTCAGGATGAAGCGGAATCCGAAAGGCTTACGATAAACCCGTGCATTAAAGAAGGTTTAGTTTTATGCCAGTATATGAAAAAGGGTGTTACAGAGACAGTTATGGGATGGTTCGGACTGGGTGGGACTGAAGGCAGTATTCCGGAGTATATCATAATAGATGCAAACAAATACTTCAGGCTGGCAAGAAAGGAATACCCGGACCTAGAGCAGACAAGGCACTGGATTATTGACAGAAATAAGTTAGCAAACGCAAAATCCTGCAAAAAGGACAAAATTTCAAGATATACGATAATTGATAATGAAAAATATCTTACCTATATAAAAAATAACTATGGAAATGAGGAATTCTACAAAAAATTTGTAGAGATGTACGGGCATCCTTATGCAGATTATCTCTACTGTTACAAGACTGTTCTGAAGGATACGCAATGGTGCACAAGTATAGTGGAAGATAAAGAAAGGCGGAGAGGGATAAACACTGAATGGTACGGGCTTGAGAATAATTCTGTTGCGGCAATTGATGAGAAATACATAGATGAAATTAACAAATGGAATTACTATCAGGATGTAGATGAGATGCCTGCCAAGGGCG
>JAKFXM010000006.1 GCA_021731385.1 Methanobacteriota archaeon | reverse complement strand
CTGCCAAAAGCATCTTCAGGGATTCAGAGTATAAAAGTTCTGCAATATTCGAGGATGCGTGGACAAAGGTATTTACTGTTGCACCATTGATTAATGACACAAGGAATTATCTGGAGTGGACAAAGACGGGGGATGGTAATGCCTACGCAGGATGGGGTTTCGATAGAAAGAGTATATGCGGGGCAAGCTGTGATGCCTCTACTTCTACCAATGCGGCTGCAGGATGTACGGAGAAGAGCAGTGATTGCGATACCTGTAATGGCGGATCATGTGGTGATTGCACAAAAGCCAGCACATCCTGTCCCGGTGGTTCAGGGGATTGCTATAAACCCTGTAAGGTAGATGAGAGGTCTGGCGTTATAATAGATGCTGATGTATATGTTGGTTGTGGTTGGTATAGTTATTATGGGTTATATTGGTACTACGTCTATTGTAATGCAGGATATACCTGCGTTGATGAGGATGCACATTTATGTGCCAAATGCCCCAGTGGTTATGACCTGCTTCCGCTGACTATGTATAACAGAGCGACTTATGGTTCTAGTGGCATATCATATTCAACGGTATACAAGTGCATTGCTGATGGGCAGGTAAAAGGGGAAACTACCTTTACAATTAAGGATGCGAATGTGCCTGATGGGGTTCAGCCAACGGTTAATCCTCCTATTGGAACATATTCAAATGTAAAGAGTATAACCCACCCGGCATTCAATATAACAGAAACAGGTAACCTTCCTTACAATATAGAATCAATAAGCCTTACAAAGAGCGGTGATGTATATAAGCTTACAGAATTCTACAAGCCAGATAGTTCATACAATAAAGAAAGATTTGAAATAGACGCAGATACCGTCTTTAATTATGAAGTTATTCCGGATGCAGGTAAACTTCAGATTGAGGTAAATCATACCTACACAACAAGTTATGTAAAGGATACCTATTATGCTGCATGTGGCTATGGGATGTGCCAGGGCGGTTGCGGGTGCAGTAGTTGTAGTTGTAAGCAATCACCTTCTATACAATATAATTACAATTATCGGAGCTGTGGCGGGACCAGTGAATTTCAATCATGCGGCTGTGGGGGTTGTTGCTGTAAGTGCTGCCCTAAGAAGGGGCCCTGTGCTCCGGGCTGTGGAATGCATTGTAGTTCTACATACCGCGATGAAAGAACTACTGAAATTCTAAATGACGAGGTAAAGGTAAGCGAGAGGGTAGGTTTTCCATTTATATGGAGCTTCACCACCGCAGGTCCCGTAGGCACATCTCCGGCAGTTGCTAATGGTAAAGTCTTCGTTAATTCCGGTGGGAAATTATACGCATTAGATGAATTCTCTGGAAATAAAATATGGGAATTTAGTCTTGTTAGTTCAATGTCTTCGCCAACAACTGCTGATGATATGGTCTTTGTAGGCTCTGGAAATGGAATTCTCTATGCTATTGATGAAAATACTGGGACACAAAAATGGAGTTGGACAGTTCCAGGGAACATACAGATCAATACAACGCCGGCAGTAGATAAAGGCAGGGTGTTCTTTGGCTCTGATGATGGAAAGGTTTATGCACTGGATGAATCTACTGGAGTGAAATTCTGGGATTATACAACTTCAGGGGCAGTGAAATCTTCACCAGCCATTGCTGAGGGTATGGTCTTTGTGGGTTCTGATGATAATAAGGTTTATGCATTAGACGAATTCTCTGGAGAGAAGAAATGGGAATTCGCAACTGGTGATGATGTGAAATCCTCTCCTACTGTTGCTGATGGTGTTGTGTTTGTTGGTTCTGATGATGGAAAGGTTTATGCATTGAATAAGGATAATGGGAATATGATATGGGATTATGATACTGGGGATAAGGTGAGAACAACGCCTGCTGTTCATGATTATAAGGTTTTTGTAGGTTCTATGGATAAGAAGGTCTATACTATTGACAGATATGATGGAACTTTAATACGGAGTTATACAACTACGGGTATAATTCTTTCCTCTCCGGCCGTTGTATATAACAGAATTTTTGTAGGTTCTAATAATCATAATTTCTATGCACTGGACGAGGATAACAGTAATTTAGCATGGAGTTATGATGCAGGAGGTATTATTCAATCCTCCCCGGCAATTGACAAAGGCATGATATTCTTTGGCTCTGATGATAAAAAAGTTTATGCACTCTCTGCAGGAATCTTTCCCGCACACGAGAATGTTCCGGATGATGCAAGAATAAGAGTAGAGGGGGTAATTGACAGATACGAAACAAACACGGGGTTTTATGGAGAAACTGTTGTTGGTGAAATAAACATAACCATTGACCCGGATATACTTGGAAGTTTCATTCTTAGTGCAAAAAATGCCTTCCTGATTTACACATCACAGGAATATCCTGCCGAACATAAATTAATTGCAAAGGAATCTTCTCCCGGACCTGCAGGAAAGAATTATGGAGTTAATGAGAGTTATGGCTATGAAAATTCTGAATTCGGCTATTTGGAGCAGTGCAAAAAGACATGCCCATTAGAGTGTAATTGTTATTCTACAACAACAACGATACCGGCAGAAGACTGGAATAGGCTCTCTCCAAAATGTCCTGATACCTCTGAGGATACGGGTAATATGGAATACAAAGATAGAAAAGACTGCGTGTGCCTTCCCGATGGATGCTATCCTGAACCTTGTAAGTCAAACAGGACATTCCATGAAGAAGAAGGCAGTTATATTGCAAACGGGGACTTTGAGGATGGGCTGAATTCATGGAATGTTCTATCAGGAACCGCTACGACAGAATTCGGGGGTGTATCCGGAAATAAATTAAAATTAAAGGGCGAAATATCTCAGGATATCCCTAAACTTTCGACAAACCCTGCAAATGAGATATGCCTGGATTAC
>JAKFXM010000175.1 GCA_021731385.1 Methanobacteriota archaeon | reverse complement strand
ACCTATATAAGGCAGTCTTATCCAACCCCTTGCAGTCAATTGTTTTTCCGTTACGGGTAATGAAATACCGCCACCCATCCCGCATTGATCTGTTACCCGATTTGTCAAATAATTATCGCCTTTTGTTATGTAGAATCTGAAATTTCCTGTTTCCGGAAATGCTGAATATGGGCAAAATCCTGTCTTTTCAATGCAGTTTCTGATATATGGAATATATGTCCCTTCAAAATCCTCTTCCTTTATGCAATCTAATGTGCCTGTTATATTATAAACCCCGAAATTCCTTACCTCAATAATACCTACAACCCTATGGATTATTGGCTCATTTCCGGAATGAAGTTTATCCCTTGTGTAGATTACGACATCACCTAATCGGGTATCTGAAAAAATTGGGAATAATGTACCTCTGCCATCAGGTGTTATTGTTAAAATCATATCCCCCCTTGCAAAACCGTTCTGCATTGGAAATTTTGAAATATCTGATTCCGAAATTCCATGGTTAATCATCCAGGAACGCCAGTCCCCGCCATCACTGTGAAACATGCTTCCAGAGGTGACTGCAACAAGGGGAACGAGCATATTTGGACCTAAAAAAAATTTGGAAGTAACCATGATAACCAATAATACACCTGCAACTTCCCCCACATCCATTAGCAATCCCCTGATTAGTAAAAGTACACAAACTATCAGAATAATAACTATTGCCCCTATTAAATCTATCATATTTTTTATCCAACCAATACTGGAAAGAACTAAAATGGATAATAATATGATAACTATCATAGATACTGTTATTTTTGCCAAATCCCTATTCACTTTTATTTTCATTTATCAAATTTTTTAGCCGATAATTAAATGTATTCTAAAATAAAGATTATCTTAAATTCAATACACAAACAAATTCTACTTAGAAGATCTAATTTATCCCTTTATTATACCATGGCCGACAAGATGCCATCTTGAACCTATCATCCTGCTTATTGCCACCCTTTGTTCTAAACCCGCACATACGGGTCTTTTGAGTGTTATCTCCCCCATTTTCAGATTCGTAATTACGCCAACAGTAACAGCACTTCCGATGCTCAGCATCAATGTCTCTGACTTCTCAAGCGGTTTTACTGGAACCCCTTTTGCTGTTGGACGATCGAGTAACTTTATATCCAGCAATAATTTATTTCTTGATTCCGGAAGTGTTTCTGGAAATCCGATAATGTTACCTGAAACATTATCACCCTTTGTCAGATTTGGGTCAAGTTTGGTGCCTATCGCTATCAATCCTCCTGGACGGACTTCATCAATAAGCCCCTCACTTGTGCTAAGACTAACAATATTTGTGCGTATAGCCCTGTATGTATTCTTTTTTTTCACTCCCGGGCAGAGTTCTATCTCATCATTTATATGGAATTTCCCCTGCAACAGGGATCCTCCTATGACACCCCCCCAAATCTGCCCTATTTTTATTCCCGGTCTATTTATGTCAAATGATCTTGCAACATACATTATCGGCTTTTTATCCGGATCTCTCTTGGGTGTTGGTATTTTTTCCTGGATGGTCTGAATCAAGGCATCTATATCTGCATTGTAATGTGCTGCTATCGGAACTATAACTGCATTTTCAGCAACTGAGCCCTTTATGAATCCTTTTATTTGCTCATAATTCTTTATTGCATCTTCCTTTGAAACAAGGTCAACCTTGTTCTGTGCTATCACTATATTCTTAACCCCAAGTATGTCAAGAGCCATCAAATGCTCAGCAGTTTGTGGCTGTGGGCATGGTTCGTTTGCCGCTATAACAAGGATTGCACCATCCATTATTGCTGCACCGGAAAGCATTGTTGCCATTAGGGTTTCATGGCCCGGAGAATCAACAAAGGAGACCCTTCTCAGGAATTCAGTTTCTGAATCACAGTGCGAACATTTTTCCTTTGTTGTGTAGGCTTCTGGTTCATTGCATCTTGGACATTTATAGAAATTTGTATCAGCATATCCGAGTTTTATTGAAATTCCCCTCTTAATCTCCTCACTATGTGTATCCGTCCATACACCGGATAATGCACTGGTAAGTGTTGTCTTTCCATGGTCAACATGCCCAACCAATCCGATATTTACCTCAGACTGAACTATTTTCAAATTATTCCTCTTTTGCTTTCTCTTCAGTAGGCTTCTCTGCTGGTTTAATCCCCAACAACTCCTCAATTGACTTCTCAGTCCTCTGGGTTATCTTTGTGTTTACCTGCATTATGTCTTCATCAATCTGCTCCCCGCGAACCCGTTTTCTTCTCCTGACATCCCTATCAGGATTGTAGCCAACACCCCTAGTCATAAATATCATGGCCCTTTTTGTGCCATGGACGCCCCTTTTCATCGGAAATCCTGCATTGTCACTTCCACCAGTAATCTCCAACTTGTATCCCTGTAGTCCTACAATCCCTCCATCAACTTCATTCCCAATCTTCAAATTCTTCAGCCTTTTTGCCTTTTCATCCTTTAACTCTATCTGATACGATTTCCCGGATCCGGGGTCAGATATAACCAATCGAAGTTCCATTTTGCGAAATAGAAGTTAATATTCAAATTAACTTAAGATATGTTATTTGAATTACCAAATAAAAACCACAATTATCTGTAATTTTCCAATTTCCGGGTTAGTAAGGATTTTGCAGTTTCAATCTCAACCCTCCCCCTCAATCCCGACATAATCCTGCCAAGCAGGTTATTTATTGCCTTTTCCCCCTGCTTTGCGAGTTCAGAATTTTCTTTCAGGATTCTATCTACTTCCCCCTCCAATTCCTTAATTGAGAGTAATCCAAGATTCTTCTCTTTAATAATAATTTCCAGATTTCCTTCAGGGTTTTTTGCAAATTCTGCAAGAATTTCCGGAATCGCA
>JAKFXM010000109.1 GCA_021731385.1 Methanobacteriota archaeon | reverse complement strand
TGGCGTTAAACACCATATTTTTTCGTTTAAGGATGAGATTGGGCTGACATTGGATGAAATCGTCAAAAGGGCAAAAAAGGTAGATTCAACACCGCCATGCAGTTACTGCGGTGTCTTCAGGAGAGACATACTTAACAGAAAAGCAAGGGAACTTGGGATAACGAAACTTGCCACTGGCCATAATCTTGATGATGAGATTCAGGTTTCATTGATGAATTTCATAAGAGGCGATTTGAAAAGAATTGCACGGATGGGTGCAGAGGTTGGGGTTATAAGGGGCGAAAAATTCGTGCAGAGGATAAAACCACTCAGCGAATGCCCTGAGAGGGAGGTAGCTTTATACGCAATATTAAACAATTTTGGCATAAATTTTCTCAGGTGCCCGTATGCAGGATACGCGCTAAGGGAAACGATAAGGGGGTTTGCAAATGAACTCGAGGATAAGCATCCCGGAAGCAAATTCCAGATCTTGAGAAGTACCGACGAATTGGTTCCAATATTGAGGAATGCATACAAAACCGGCGAGAGACCAAAAAATTGCAAAATCTGTAATGAACTTACCTCGGGAGAGACATGCAGAAGTTGCGAGATGAAGATGAAGCTGGGGTTGATCTAAGTTTTTACCTTTAAAATCAAGAATAATAACAGGTATGATCTCTATAAACGGAAAGGTTGATGTATGGGAGTGCATTTTCAGGGAATGTAAAGCCCTATGCTGTATTCCGCCCCTTATAACCATCGGCGATGCAAAGAGGATTTCAAAATCTATGGGGTTAAAGCCGGCAGAGTTTCTGGGTGCCATTAATGGCGGAGATAAGGGTCTATTCAGGGTTAGGAGCAAGGGGAAAAAGTGTATGTTCCTAAAGGAGGATTATATTTGCAAACTGCATGGGAAGAATTCAAAGCCCATATTCTGCCAGATGTTTCCGTTCAGGTTTGATGGAATAACCTATACTGATGAGATAATACTGAAGATAAAATTGGCAGAGAAATGTCCGGGCTTAGGTAGGGGAGAGAGGGTAGGGGAAGAATTCAGGCTGAAAATAGAGGAACTTGGATCGAAATTCATCAGGGAGATTGAAGAGTACATTAAATCAGAGGTTGAAGGCAAAAAATTCGAGGAAATCTTCGATGCATGGGGTTGAATACCCCTTTTATCTCTGTTTTCTACATAGATATAATAGTAAAATGGACACAAAATTCAGCAAGATATCTGAAAGCCAGATAACAAAGGCCATTGTTGAGAATTTCTCAAGGGAATTTGTTGATTACATAAAAAGTGATGTCATAATTGCCGGTGGTGGCCCAAGTGGTCTTGTTGCCGCAAAAAAACTCTCTGAAAACGGCATAAAAACCCTGATTATTGAAAGCAATAATTATCTTGGCGGCGGCTTTTGGATTGGCGGCTATTTGATGAACAAATTAACTATAATAGAGCCGGGGCAAAGGATTCTTGATGAGATAGGGGCCCCTTATAAGGAGGTTGAAGATGGTTTATATGTTGCAGATGGCCCACATACATGCTCGAAACTTATTGCAGCTGCATGTGATTCCGGGGTTAAGATTATAAACATGACGAAATTTGATGATGTAGTCTTAAGGGATAATAACAGGGTTTCCGGGGCGGTTATTAACTGGGCTCCTGTAGATGCCCTTCCGAGGCAGATAAGTTGCGCAGATCCGGTTGCCATTGAATCAAAGATTGTTATTGATGCTACCGGGCATGATGCTGTCGTTGCGAGGTCTCTTGAAAAAAGGGGTTTAATGGAGATAAAGGGCTTCGGCGGGATGTTTGTTGAGAAGTCAGAGAACCTTGTTGTCGAGAATACATGCGAGGCTTATCCAGGATTGATTGTAGCAGGAATGGCAGTAGCTACGGTATTTGGACTGCCGAGAATGGGGCCGACATTTGGCGGGATGCTTCTCTCCGGGGAAAAGGCGGCAAACATAGCAATGGATATAATCAGGCAACCCGTTGTTATAAAGGGGGTTGTATAAATTCAAACCCTACCCGCATTGAATTTTCTATATCTAAAGTGATTGATCCTACATTTCTGGAACAACTTAGGAAGTTAAACCTAATAGCCCACAAGAAGGTTTCAAGTATCTATGTGGGGGGGAGAAGGTCCATATGCCATGGCAGAGGCATAGAGGCATTTGATCATAGGGAATATTATCCAGGGGATGACTTCAGGGCAATAGACTGGAAACTGTATGGAAGGACGGAGAAACTCTACATAAGAAGATTTGAAGAGGAAAGAAACCTTACCCTCCATATACTCATAGATTCAAGCACAAGCATGGATTTTTCCACCGGCAGTATGAGAAAATTCGACTATGCCGGCGGGATTGCTGCAGGGTTTGCATACATCGCAACCAGAAGATACGAAAAATTCGGCACTGCGTTTTATGCCGATAAACTGAGGGAGATACTGCAATCAAAAAAAGGCAAGATGCATTTTTTCAGAATGGTTGACCTTCTGAATAATATATCCCTGAGCGGCACGACAAATCTTGAAACCTGCATAACACAGTATACAAGCATGATTAAATCAAAATCATTCATTGTTGTGGTATCTGACTTTCTTGAGCCGATAGAGTCTCTGGGGAATGGTATATACAGAATAGCCAAATACGCAAAGGATGCGATACTTGTCCAGATTCTAGACCCCGGAGAAATCGACCTTAGATGGAATGACGAGATCAGGTTTGAGGATATGGAAACCACGAATTTTGAAAGGACATATATAAGCCCGAATTTCAGAAATGAATACAGGAAGAGATTGCAGGATCATATATTCAATATCCAGAGGATATGCGATAGTGCAGGTATTGAATTCTTCTCATTCAGAACAGATACGCCAATATTCGATGCATTCCTGAACATTATCGAGGGCAATAAATTGAGGAGAAGCTAGTTTATTT
>JAKFXM010000191.1 GCA_021731385.1 Methanobacteriota archaeon | reverse complement strand
GTGCTTTACCATCCTGCTCGGAAATTCAATCTGGAATCTGCACAGAAGACGGGAAATTCTATAAGCAGGAATATGACAATGAGACGCAGATTCTTGAGAAGACCGAAAACCCAAGACCCGAATACAGGACAGAAGACCGAAAACAGAAGACCCCCTCCTTAATAAGCCTCGTCATGATGAACAAGCCTGTCGAAGTTGATGGTGTCGCCTTCCAGATTGAAGAACAAAACAAAGGAACCGACTTTAACCCGCTTGTATTCGCTCATGTCGTGCCTGAGATTTTTGAAGTGGAGGATGGAGGTTTCGTCAAGAGAAGCGATTTGATCAATCTTCTTCTGAACATGCCTGAAGAGGACCGGGTCTTTTCTTTTGAGCCTCTCCAGGGTTCGTTTAAGTTCGTCAGAATTACGGAAATTCATAATTCATCACACCACTTGTTGAATTCCTCAATAGTCATAGGCTTTTCAGACTTGATAGTCTTCTCCACAGACTTAACAACATCATCGGCAAGCTCTTTCCTGACCTCCCTGTTATCGTCCTCAGGGATTCCCCCTATTTCCAGGACTCTCTTTTTCATTTCAAGCCCCTCTACATCCCCCAGCGTCTTGGAGAATGCATGCCTCGCAACAGAGGACCAGTTAACCCAGTCCACACGGGCCATTCTCATCTTCAATTCATCCGGCACAGATAGTGTTATTGTTCCCATTTTACATGTATATTATGTGTATTCAAAGAATATAAATAACTGCACGGGTATTCAGGAAGGTTATTGCCAGGAAGACGGGAAATTCTACAAGCAGGAATGGAAATTCTTTAAGGATTTGAACAGGAATGAACAGGTAGCAACACTGAATACAGGACAGAAAACAGAAGACCCAACACTGAATACAGGACAGAAAACAGAAGACAGAAGACTGGAATGGCACAAACCTTATGAATATCAGATTTACAACTACAGTGGAGAGATGTTTGAAATTACATTGGAGGATAATTCCTCCCTACTTGTTTCTCCGGAGCATAAGGTTTACGGAGGGTTCAATACTCAGATTAAACCGAATAATTTTTTGAGTTCATGCGTTGGCAGAACTTTAACTCGTGGTTGTTTCTTTAATCTATCTTCATTAGACCAGAGCGGGCAATTAAGGGCAATTGCCAATGCCAAATATGAAACATCTTTTGGATGTTCTGACAACAGTTCGGTTGCTTCGGAAATGAATCTTCCGTATTCTGATTTTGGTACAACCTCTATCACCTCACACAGCAATATGAACGAGGTGTTGAAATCTTCCTCGCTTATCCCGGAGAATTTGCAGATTCTGTACTTAAGTGACAAGAGTTCATCCAAGCAAAATTCCGGGGCGAACATTCTTGCCCCCCTACCGTATAGTAACTTAATGAGGGCTCTCGTGAATGAATCTGATTTAAAGAATGAAAACAGAACAGCGGCATCAACAACTAATTCCATCTTTACCACTCAGATAAGCCCATGCCTTTTGGCAACCCTTTCCTTTAATTCTTCTGCAAGTTCTTTGACTTGTTCATCTGTAAGCCTACTCTTCTTCAATATGTTATCAACTACTTTGAATAATAACAGTACCCTGAGCTTTTCCTCCACAGCTTCTCTAAACAATACCTTTGTTTCTGGCTTTCTAAGTTCTTCCCCCGCTGCTTTAGCTAATACCTCTGGTATCTCAATAACCAATTCTGGCATATCAATCACCTCAGATAATAATGCACAAGAAAACTATTTAAATGCCTTCTCTCTCCGGAAAATTACAGAAGTCTATCAGAATTTAAGCGAAAACCCTGACTTACAGTATTACTTCCTTAATGCGGATAATAATCCCGTTCAGGTCAGGAAGATAGAGAAAATCCCATATTCCGGCAAAATCTATGATGTTACTGTCAAAAACCACATAATCCTTGTCAGGAGGGATGAAATTCCTGTCTGGAGCGGAAATTCCTATAACCTTGTGAATTCAACAACATCAACGCAAAATGGAACATTTACAGTTACTCTTGGCGTTCTGCAGGACGGGAATTACACCATTAATGCTACCGCATATGATTTGGCAGGGAATTCCAACAAGACCGAATACCGAAGACTGGCGATAGACACAACCAATCCATCAATCTCCTTTATAGCACCGACAGAGAGCAATGATTCCTACAAGAGCAGGAATTTCATAGCAATAAATGTCTCTGTAACAGAAACAAACGAAGCAAACATAACCTTCTACCTGTTCAACTCATCGACAACCCTGAACTCAACAACATGGACAGCAGGAACGAGAGGGGTTAACTTCACAAATTTAGATTCAAATATGCAGTATTGGTATAATGCAACCATCTATGACCTTGCAGGAAACTCAAACACAACAGAGACAAGGAAGATAACATTAGATACGACAAACCCGGCAGTCTATATAAACTCGCCTGCAGACAATTCTTACCCGAATAACAGGACAATAGCCATAAACCTCACAGTTACAGACACAAACCTGAATTATACAAATATTTCGCTCTATGAGAACTTTGGCTGCGTTGACAATGAGACGCAGATTCTTACAAGGGAAGAAATTTCATTAGAAGAATTAATAAAAATAAATGGGTTCGAGCAGAGCCGAACCCAACGCACCAGACAAAAACCAGGTGATCCCCCCAGAACATTTAATTATTGCACATACGAGTATATAAATACTCCTCTTTTTGAGACAGTCAGTTCAGCCGGAGTGGCAGAGCTTGGTCAAACGCGCCAGGCTTATGACCTGGAGATCCTCCCAGGATCCCACGGGTTCGAAACTTTCCTAAGCGAAAGTCCCGTCTCCGGCGCTGAGAACTGTGCTTTACCATCCTGCTCGGAAATTCAATCTGGAATCTGCACAGAAGACGGGAAATTCTATAAGCAGGAATATGACAATGAGACGCAGATTCTTGAGAAGACCGAAAACCCAAGACCCGAATACAG
>JAKFXM010000040.1 GCA_021731385.1 Methanobacteriota archaeon | reverse complement strand
AATCAGGATAGAGACAATATCAACTGAAATTCCCTCCCCGTTTGCACTGAACATGATTGCCCGGGGCTACATGGATGTCCTGAAGATGGAGGACAGGATGGAATTCATAAAGAGGATGCATGAGGCGGTGCTGATGAGAATTTCTAAGAAGGGGTAGATAATGGGTGTCTACAAAATTAGATAAGTAGTCACCTCCTTATCAATCTCTTCAGAGATTTGTATTCTTTGATTATAAGTTCAATTGTCGGCCTTAAATTTCTATTGTACTCATATTCCAGTAAAGCATCATAGTATTCTCTCCTGTTTCTCAACTCTATGTTAACGGGAGGAAGGTTATGTTTAATCAGGATATTATTGAGCATGAGCCTTCCAATCCTTCCGTTTCCATCCTGAAAGGGATGAATATTCTCAAACTGATTGTGGACAACCGCAGCCAGAACTATCGGAGTGTATTTGTTTTTGTTCTTATTGTACCAGTTTATCAGCTCAGCAAGAAGTTTTATTACATGGCTGGATGGCGCTCCACGGTGGATTATATTTCCTAAAGAGTCAACAACCGCGACCTCTACATTCTTTGCTCTGAAATTACCCGCGATGGGTTTTGATTTACTGAAAACTATTTCATGCAGTTTCTTTATTAAATTCAATGAAATGTGCTCTTTTGTTTTTCTTACATAATCTATTGCTTCTGAGATGCCGTAGGTCTCGGATATTTCATCCCTTGGCTTTTGGGGCAGCCTATTTTTTCCCAGTATACCTGCAACCTCAGATGCTGTTACAGTAGAGCCTTCAATTGCATTGGTATCGTAAGCGAATAATTGCGTGAATTTGATCCAGTCATCCTCCGATAAGTGTGGAATTTTTATTTTCCCCTTTGCTTCAAGGGTTGTAATCTCCCCCAGTTCTTCCGGAGACAAAACAGTACGGAATGGATCGCGTATAATTTTGCGTTTCTTTATCCTCTCTATTATTGCCCCCTCAGCGTATTTTCTTTTTTCAGCGAGTTCTTTTTCAGAAAGATCAAGCCCCAAGTAAACCCTTATCTTTTTTACCTTCCTGTCCGTTCGAAAAGAATGGGCAAGATAGTATTTCTTCCTGTTGCCCTGAGTTCGTATTTCTACATGCACAAAACATATTAGGTGACTACATTATTTAAATGCATAGTCACCCGAATATTAAGAATTTGGTTTTTGTTATAATTTTTTGTGGGTGTGATAATGTTATTACGGGGGGTATAGGAATATCACACTATTATCGCAGAAGTGCGGAAATAGAAGAAGACAGACCCTAGAGGTATTTCGTGTGCACCTCAATCCGAAGCATAGCTTCGGAACTTTGGGACATTTCAATGTCCCAAATCAAGGTATACTAACCCCTAGGACTTACCCGTCAATAATTATATAGTAGTTTATGGGTAAAAATCTTTACTTTGGTTCAAATCCTCCATTCACATTCCCCTGAAGCCCAAACGCAGGGTGGGGTATCTTGATGCCCATATATTTCCACCTGCATTTAGGACATCTGAATTCCGTATATTCTCTACCGTCTCTTTCCTTCCGGGGTTCTCCTTTAATTAATTCTGCACTGCATTCGAGACAGTTCATCTTGGGCTTTCCTCAATAACCCTACTATATTTTTCAAGAAGCTCCCTTACCTGCTCTTTTGAATTTTCAACATTCATCATAAAAATATTGGATTCCCTGCTTTTATCCTCAAACCTGCTAAAAGAATGAAGATGATAAAACTAATCTTCGTCGGAAAAACCAAGGAAAAATTCCTGCAAGAGGGGATTTCGGAATTTGCAAAGAGGCTTGAAATATTTGGAAAATTCAGAATAATTGAAATAAAAGATTCGAATGTAGAGGGTGAAGGAAGGAAGATAATTGAAATCCTGAAGGATGACTATGCAGTTGTCCTTGCAGTTGAAGGAAAAGAATTTTCATCAGAGGAATTTGCAGATTTTCTTAAGAGGAATAATGACAAAAATATTTCCTTTGTAATTGGAAGTGCAAATGGTCTGTCTGAAAATGTGCTGAATCGCGCCAACTTAAAACTCTCGCTTTCAAGAATGACTTTAACCCATGAGATGGCACGATTATTTCTTATAGAGCAGATTTACAGGGCATTTATGATAATTAAAGGAAAGAAATATCACAAGTAGCATGAAACAAAATATTCGGCAGCTAATCCGGACAAGCAGGAAGATTATATCGGATTGCTGCCTGGAAAACGGCGCCATTGTTGCCGCCAATTCTGCAAAGAAATATTATCCCAAGGAGGCAAAGAATTATTTCTATGTCTGGCCGAGAGATGCTTCTTTTGCATGCATTGCCGCCGATGTTCTGGGGATAGAGGATATCCAGGAAAAATTTTTTGACTGGCTAGCTAATAAAGCCGAGGGCTGGGAAGAAACGAGTTTATTCCCCGGATTATTCTATGAAAAATATTACCCGAATGGGTTGCAGGCCTTAAACCGGTTTCAGCCGGATCAGACAGGAACCGTTCTTTTTGCTGTTTGGCATCATTTTAAAGACAATTCTGGGAAGGCAAAAAACTGCAAAAAATTGGTTGTCCATTCTGCTGATGGGATATCTAAGGCATGGAAAGGGGACCATTTTGCATTGATCACCAATGACGTATGGGAGGAAAGACTGGCCTTTCCCGACCTGAAAGAAAATTTTTCTTATTCCCTGACGGCATGCATCCAAGGCCTGTTATCCGCAAACAAATTATTTCCTGATAAAAGATATGTTAAAACAGCAAACGAAATGAAAAAAATCCTGCTGAAGAATTCCAGAACGAAAGGATACTTCTTTAGGTCCTTTGGAAAATTAAACGATGAACGGATAGATGCAAGCATGCTGGGCCTTGTCTGGCCATTTGAAATTATAGAAGCAAAAGATAAATTGGCTGAAAATACCGTAAAGTTAATAGAAGAAAAATTAGTAAGGGATTCCGGAGTCTACAGGTAC
>JAKFXM010000008.1 GCA_021731385.1 Methanobacteriota archaeon | reverse complement strand
TATCTTCTCAAATGGAATATTTAGATTAACGCCAAGTTCCTCCAAAACATCAGCACTCCCGCATTTTGAGGTTATCGCCCTGTTTCCGTGTTTTGCAACGGGAATCCCTGCTGCAGCAACGACGAACATTGCCGTAGTTGATATATTGAATGTTTTTATTTTATCCCCCCCCGTTCCGCATACATCAACAAGAATTCCATGAACATCCGGCTTTATTGATTCTGCAAATCTTCTCATAACCCCTACAAAGGATGCAATCTCCTCTGGAGTTTCGCCCTTCATCCTTAATGCAGTGAGGAAGGATGCCATTTGTATCTGTGTTGCATTTCCGGACATTATGAGATTCATTGCATTTTCTGCTTCTTCCGGAGTAAGATTTTTTCCTTCAATTAATTTTTGTATGAATTCTTTCATCTTCTTCTAATATTCAAGAAATTTTTTATAATCTTCATTCCATCCTTTGTCAGGATAGACTCCGGATGGAACTGCACCCCATAGACCGGGAATTTTCTGTGCCGTAAAGCCATTATCTCATTGTCATCAAGGCTCCTTGCAGTAACCTCAAGACATTCAGGAATTTCATCAACAACAAGCGAATGATACCTCGTTGCCTCAACCGGATTTCTTATGCCTTTGAATATATCTTTCCCATTATGAATAATTAAACTTGTCTTCCCGTGCATCAGATTCTTTGCATTCCTTATCTCTGCACCGAATACATAGCCTATGCACTGATGACCGAGACAAACCCCCAGAATTGGAATTTTTGAGCCGAATTTTTTGATTATCCTGTTGGAAATTCCTGCATCCTCGGGCCTTTTTGGACCCGGCGAGATTATTATATGCGAGATTTTTTTATCTTTTATTATTTTTTCAATCTCGGTAAATCTGGCAGTATTCTGGAAGACTATCGGATTTCCGCCGAGAATACCGACATATTGCACAAGATTATAGACAAAGGAGTCTATGTTGTCTATTACGAGGATGTTTTTCATTGTTTCTTATTTTCAGATCACGCTTTCTTTTTTGATATAACTGTTCGCCTTTTCGTTTCCCTTCTTCTTCAAGTTCTTTAATATAAGAGTCTGGAAACCGAGCCTTTTCTATTATACCCTCAAGTTGCCGATGATACCCAATAGCCTCTTTTTTCCAGTATTCTCTGGTGTGCTCTTTTACATTTACATCGGGGTCATCAGCTAATTTTTTGTGGGCGTCTTCCTGAGCCTTCAGCGATATGGCATCCTTCATCCTCCTTTTTCTGTCCATCTATCCGCCTCGGTTTTTAGATTTACCCATTTCCCTATTATTGCATCTCTGAGTGTCTTAAGGTCGTTTCTTGTCACACCAGGCAATCCTCTTTCACCGGCTTTTGACAGGCTATAGAGGTCTTTTGCCCCTTTCAATATCTCCGGGGTTATCTCTATTTTTGTAGTTTTTCCGCAAAGTTCTTCTTCTACTATCTCAAGTCCGCGAAGACCGGAATATAGGATATGGCTTATATCCATAAGCGTCAGGGACTCGAATAGTTTATCGTCATTGAGTTTAAAGAGGCTTGATTGAATTTCGTCAAGTTTTTTGATGTAGTCCTCTTTAGTTTTTTTGGAACCCATAATTCCAGTAAGCACACCATCATCATATAGAATTTCTCCTTTTCTGATGGCATTTTGAACATAGATTTTATCATACTCACTGGTGGGTTGTACCTCTATACTCAATGGAAATTTATATTTATCCTCTAATTCTCTAAGATCCTTATCGGATATTATCAATATGTCTACATCACTGAGGGGTGTCATATCCCCAGATACTATCGAACCGTGCAGTATTATGGCTCTTATTTCTTCCGAATGTAACGCAAGATCGTCTATTAATTGATTGGGTATTGGTAAATCCCTCATAGCAAGCCCTTTGATCTGAATCCATTTTGTTGGTTCTACAAGGCGATATTCTCCTCTTCCGGTAGTTACTGCCATGTGTTCTTTTCTCATCCGGGATAATAGCACTCTTGTCTTGTTCTTGTCTATGCCCAATGCCTTTGATGCGTCATCTGTGGTTATTATCCTGTTCTTTAGCCTTAACCACAATAGTTGATACTGAGCAAATAAACTTACCATAATAACATTATTGTTATTATTCATTAAAAATAACAATTTTGTTATTTTAGTTGATTTGTAACAAATTTGTTATGAATTATCTTCACTCATGCCCCAACGCATTCATCATCCCTTTAGCCTTATTTACCGTCTCTTCATATTCCCTTTCAGGTTTTGAATCAGCAACTATCCCGGCACCTGCTTGTATATATGCCTTATCTTTCTCAAAGATAATTGTGCGGATAGTTATTGCCATATCCAGATTATGGTTGAATGAAAGATAGCCAATACAGCCTGCGTAAATTCCCCTTCTTGCAGGCTCAAGTTCGTTAATTATCTCCATTGCCCTGACCTTTGGAGCCCCGGAGACGGTTCCGGCAGGGAATATGCTCTGCAGGGCGTCAAATTCGTCTTTGTCTTTTCTTAATTTCCCAACAACCTCTGATACCATGTGCTGGACATGCGAATATTTCTCAACCTCCATGAATTTCTTAACCTTTACAGTTCCGAATTCGGCAACCCTGCCAATATCGTTCCTTCCAAGGTCAACGAGCATTACATGCTCTGCCCTCTCCTTCTCATCATTCAGCATTTCTGTCTCCAGTCTTCTGTCTTCTGTCTTTGTCCTTCCTCTTGGCCTTGTTCCTGCTATCGGATATGTCTCAACCCTTCTTTTTTCAACCCTCACAAGCATCTCGGGGCTTGAGCCTACAATTTTCCTGTCCCTGAAATCAAGATAGTACATGTAAGGTGAGGGATTTATCAATTTAAGAGTCTTATAAACCTCAAACTTGTCACCAGAAAACCCGGTTTCAAATCTCTGTGAAAGTACAACCTGAAAGATATCCCCGTCATGGATGTATTTTTTCGCAATATTGACATTTTCTTCAAATTCCTTCTTCGTCATATTTGACTTGAATGTCCTGGATTTGTATCTATTTTTTTTAATTATGCCCTC
>JAKFXM010000145.1 GCA_021731385.1 Methanobacteriota archaeon | reverse complement strand
GATAAAAAATGTTGACATGGGTGGTGTATGATATCACAGATACAAGAAAGAGAGATGAGGTTATAAAGATATGCAAGGGATACGGGCTTTACAGGGTGCAGAAGAGCGTATTCCTCGGAAATCTGAACAGGAACGAATTGGACTCTGTAGCGTTGGAATGCAAGGAGGCGATAGATGAAAAAACCGACTCTCTTTATGTCTTTCCGATGTGCGATGACTGCTTCGGGAAAATTAAATTAATTGGAAACGCATTTGACAAGGAACTTGTCAGCGATGAAATAATTTCAAAATTCTTTTAGTATGGATGAAGAAACCTTTGTGATAGTGTCAGACATAATAGAGTATAATTTCTGTCCAAGGTTCATATATTTCATGCACTGTCTTGATATTCCGCAGCATGAGGAAAAGAGATATAAGGTTCGGAGAGGGAGGGAAATCCATAAACTCAGGATTAAAACTAACAAGGAATATCTGCGGAAAAAGCTAAATGTAGTCAGAAAGGAACTTGATGTTCCTCTTACTTCCAACAAAAATAATTACAAGGGGCTTATTGATGAAATCCTCTTTTTTGACGATGGTACGGCATCGCCCATGGACTATAAATTTACAGAATATCGGGAAAAAAAATTCAGGACACATAAATATCAGTCAGTACTCTATGGTGAGCTTATAAGGGAAAATTATGGTGTTGTGGTCAATAGAGGCTATATCTGCTATGCGAGGAGCAATAATCTTGTTCAAGAGATAGAATTTACAGATAAAGACCTGAAAGATGCGCTGGATATGGTCAATGAAATTTTAAAGATAATTCAAACGGGCTTTTATCCAAAAAAGACAAGATATAAGATGAAGTGCGTGGATTGTTGTTACAGGAATATTTGCGTGTGAAATTAAAATTTAGAGTGGGATGAAGAAGAAAATTGAAACTTGGTTAACTAAAAAGAGAAAAATGTTGCCGCTGCATGGGCAGGACTCTAATATATTGATTGATGCAATTATCGGTGGTAAATGGGCAAAGGACTGTAATCGTTACTTAGCACGGCTTGGAAATATCTATTTTGGAATACTTCCACTACCCGCATGTGGGGAAGTTAATCGTTTCATATTCACTGAATTGGACTCTCACGAAAAGAGAATGAGATTCTTTGATACCTATGCCCAATTAATCGACTACAGAAAAATTGAAATCTATGTTCCTCAAGAGGAATCACATAAAATCTATAGAGAACTTGTTCAGATAGATTCAAGGATAGAGAATATTGATGCATTCATCCTGGCTAGTGCAATAGAAGCAAGATGTAATGTCTTTGTAACCCTGGATGATGATCTGATCGAAAACAGAATAATAGAACGCAGATTCAAAATTAAGATAAAACAACCAAGCGATTTACTCTAAACAGGGGTTATACGAAATTCCTTTGGAATTTCGTAGCTATGAATTTCTTTTGGAAATTCATATTATTCATTTGATCTAAAATGGACTCTATATCGGCACCCCAGAATCTCTTGAATATCTCCCTGTCCCCGATTATCTCTTTAATATGTTTTTCATCCCTCTCAATCTTCCTTTTCATTTCGGTGGTCAGGGCTTTCATATATCAATTATGGATTTTAAAATATAAAAGTGTGTTGGTGGTTCGGATTTGGGCGGGATGGGATATAACCCTGTGAATTTATTGTTAATGGAGGGTTGGAATTTCGTTAGGTATAAAAAGATAACCAAAGATAAAGATGATTGAGGCGATTAGGAATATTGGAGAATATGTCAGTCAAATAGGATCACAAGGAGATAGCTTATTGGAAGGTATTTCTTTAAGGGTGCCGGATAAGG
Source organism: Methanobacteriota archaeon (assembly GCA_021731385.1). GTDB lineage: Archaea > Altiarchaeota > Altiarchaeia > IMC4 > QMZM01 > JAKFXM01. Next base: position 1,228 of record JAKFXM010000145.1, on the reverse strand, counting down.
ATGCAGAAGAACAGGTGCAACATACACTCATTATAAACTTTAATACAGATATAAAAAAAATCGAAATTGATGTGCAAGAGTCAAATTGTAAAGAAGCAAACGGAGATTCTGGTAGGGAGTACTTATGGGTTGGAAACTTTAAATAATAAATTAGAATATATCATTAGCAAATTTATATCAAATGTCCAAAAATAAGGCAAAAATAGATCATCTTATCAATTGGTATTACGGCAATTTTTGTGCAAAATGTGCCTTTATTGACATGGAGAATCACGGCAAGGACTGCTATGATAAATTACACTCATTGAAGGAATCTCTCCCAGAGGAAATGACACACAAGGAATTCATCAGTTTTGTTAGGAATGGGACAACATTCTGCAAACCAATTCCAAGGGAATTCGATGAATGTCAAATCTGCAAGGCTCTTGGGGTTCCGCAAGGACGGTGGTAGATGTGAAAGAAATGGAGATTGATGGTTTGATAATTAAAAATGATTGAGGCAATTAAGGAGATTGGGGGATATTCATTGGAAAAAGAAGATAAGGATCTTGGGTGTCCTCTTGAGATTCTTATTGAAAATCCTGCGGCAAATGATACATACAAGCATGTTCTGATAATTCTTCTAAAAGAGAATGGAAGGTTGTTTGAGAAAGTAGAATGGGTAGGTTATGAAAAAGCAAGGAAAAATCAGTATTTATACAAAAAAGGTTCTTCTGGTAACGGTCCCGATGTTACTCCAACATCGAGAGTGACCGAAATCGAAAAAACGTTCAATAAAAAGATATTGGCGTGGTTCAACAAAGTTGAAGAATATGATGGCTACATCGACAAGGAAGAATATGAATTAGTGAAGACTATCAATAAGACACTAAAAAACAACAAAGAAGAGATACTGAAAAAACTGAAAGAGACAGACAGCCAAATCGATAAGAAAAAGGAGAAGTCCATAGTCACGGTAGGTATTGAAGATAACGGAAAAATAAAATACATTGGGGATTTTCCCCTTTTCCAAAAAATCTTCTTAAAGGATGCTAAAATAAATTTCTATGAAAAGTATGGCACAAGTTCCATATCAAAAGACAAGGTCTGCTCAGTTTGCTGCAAGCAAAAAGCGGAGGTCTATGGATTCGTAGATACCTATAGTTTCTACACTGTGGAGTTTTAGAGGTAGATCCAGTAAAACAAGGATTGAAACTCCTTGACAATGTCGGCATGACGCTATCACCAC
>JAKFXM010000158.1 GCA_021731385.1 Methanobacteriota archaeon | reverse complement strand
GTATATATCTTTTGGATGGCAAATCTAAATATCTCAAAATGGACTGGGATGGCAAATACAGAAAAATTTCGGAAATTCTGAATCTGGATACGGAAAAAGATCTTAAGGCTGCGGAAATACTTGATGAACTAATTGATGAAGTTGATATAGAACCGCTTGCAAATGCAATCTCGGGAAAAAATGTCCTTGTGTTTGGAGCCGGGCCTTCTCTGAAAAACGATATATGGAATGTAAAATCAGGCGGACTTCAGAAAGAATTTACAATAATATCGGCGGATGGTGCTACAAAGGCGCTTCTCGGGGGGAATATCCTGCCGCATATTGTAGTTACGGACCTTGATGGCGATATGGATCCAATAATCAAGGCAAACAAAAAAGGCGCAATTGTTGTTGTTCATGCACATGCAGACAACATAGAACTTCTCAGGCAGCATGTTCCGGGATTTAAAAATCCTGTAGGGACTACCCAGACTGAAGAGACTGGAAAGATTCAGAATTTCGGTGGCTTTACGGACGGTGACAGATGCGTCTTTCTTGCCGAAAATTTTGGGGCAGAGATTATAGTTCTTGCAGGAATGGATTTTGGCAGGGAAATTGGAGAGTACTCTGGAATGCAGAAGATTCAAAATCCTGAAACAAAATTAAAAAAGCTTGAAATAGGGAAGATTCTCCTTGAAGAACTTGCGGCAGAGTCCAGTACTGTGATACTTAACATAACAGAAAACGGCGAAAATCTGGGGAATATACCAAGAATTTCAGTTAAGAATCTAAAGACATTGGTATCTAAAATCTAAACAGAACCTTTTCGAATTCCAAAATCCTGTTATTTTTTACCTTAACGCCTTCTTTTTTGAGGAGTCTAATCTTTTCCCTAATGCCATTTCTGTATCCGCCTACCAAGCCGCCAGATCTTACAACCCTATGACACGGAATCTTTACAGGATAGGGATTTCTATTCAATGCACGCCCCACCGCCCTTGCAAATTTCCTCCCCCCGAGGGCTTTTGCGATCTCGCCATATGTAGTTACTTTTCCTTCCGGAACTGTTTTTACAATGCGAAGGACAGAGTCTGTGAAATTCATTTATTTTTAATATTTTAATAGATACGCATAATTAATAAAAATACAGTTCAAAAAGATGATTAATAAAATAAAGACGGGCATCTCGGATCTGGACAATATTCTTGGCGGGGGGATTCCGCAGGGGCATTTAATCCTATTATCTGGCAGTTGCGGTACCGGGAAGACAATACTCTCACAGGAATTCCTGTTTACGGGTGCAAGGGAATCGGATGAGAATGGTATCTATATAAGTCTGAGTGAATCCAGGGATAAGATGATTAGAAATCTGGAAGAATTCAGTTTCTTTGATAGGGATATAGTGGAATCAAACAAGATAAGAATTGTTGACATAACACAGGATGCAAGGCTTATGAATTTAGAACCATTGACAGTTAATGGGATTATGACTATGATGACATCAATCATAAGAGACAGCAAGGCAAAAAGGGTTGTTGTAGACTCCATCACGGCGATATGTAGCATCCTAAATGATAAGAGGAGTATACGTGACTTTTTGTTTGAACTTGGTCTTCAGTTGCAGTACCTTGACTGCACTACGATCCTTATATCTGAAGTCCCACCCATGAAATTCCAGTATTCTGTCTTCGGAACAGAGGAATTCATATCAGATGGCGTAATCCTGCTTAGCGAATTTGAGGAAAAAGGTGATCTCATAAGGACCCTTCAGGTTGTTAAAATGCGGGGTGTTGATCACGCAAGAAACAAACAAATAATGCAGATTACAAAGGATGGTATAGAACTCAAGCCCATGTTCGGGATATAGCCTTTTCGCCAAGCTTTTATGTTGGCGTTAGTGTAATCTCAAAAGGCTATCAGCTCGAAGTCCAAAGGACTTCGAGTCTGTCAGACACGAAGTGTCTGCCATCATCCAAAATCCTCTACAGTTGGCTGGGTTATTAAGATTTGGTAGAGGAGCAAAATTCAACATTATGTTATAGAACTCAATCTCATGTTAGGGATATAATGGATAATAAATCAGATCTGATGATGAATAATGAAATAATTTCAACAAAAATTCGGGGATTTGACAAGATTCTGGAGGGTGGATTTACTCCCGGAACCTGTATTCTTCTAATAGCCCCACCCATTATAGAGACACACCTTTTCTGCCTTGAATATATACACCGGGGCATATCTGATGGCGAGCCCGGACTTGTCGTTACCATGGACTACTCGCCAGAGAACCTAAAGGTCAGGGCTATGCAGTATGGGTGGGCTCTTACAACAGGGGAAGAAAAGGGTATACTCCGGTGGGTTGATGGTTATTCTATCAATGCAAACAAGGATGTTAAATCGACAGAGGCAATAAAAAGGATTGGCGGTTCAATCGCGCTCTCTGATCTTACTATAGGGATGTCACAGATACAGACAGAATTTCATGCAATAAAGGATTACTACAAATTCATTTTCGACTCATTATCAACCCTTTTCATATATAACGATGAAAATACCATATACCGGTTCCTGAGGGTTATAGTATCAAAATTAAGGGCCTCTGGAGGGATAGGATTCTTCACAATTGTGGAGGGAATGCATGAACAAAGGATAGAGATGACCCTTCGCTACATGATGGATGGCACAATACAGATTGATAATAACCTGAAGATGAGTATATTAAGTCTGCCAACGCCATCTTTAATGAAAACTGCCCAGATGAAACTTACAAAAGCAGGATTTCTTATAGAATAAAATTCCATATTGAATTTCACTTATTTTTGACTACCCCATCTCCTTTCTCAATATAAGGGCAGTTCCTGCCCTTATCAACCCTAATTTTGCTTGATGAATTTTCAGTCTAAATAGGAATTTCACCCCATCTCCTTCTCAATCATATCCGCAACCTTCTTCATCTCTATGAGAATTAATCCGAGGTTTGCATCCCGTGAAACCATTGCAACAAGAAGTGCATTAGGGCCTGCGCCCTTTGTTATCAGTTTTGTTTCCCTGCCCTCTACAATCACCCTTTCAACATCCCC
>JAKFXM010000064.1 GCA_021731385.1 Methanobacteriota archaeon | reverse complement strand
GGGGGGGTCATTTCCTGTATTAAACAATCTGATTTTTGTGTGAGGGTTTAGGATGAATGTAGGATTATTGGGTTGTGGAAATATTGGGGGGTATATAGCAGAGGCGATTAATAAAAAAATGATTGATTGTAGGCTTGTTTCTGTGTTTGATAATAATATTTGGAATTCAAAATTTATATCTTCGAAATTCAAACAACCGGTTAAAATAGCCAGGAACATTGATGAATTAGTGGCGGGTGTTGATATTGTTGTTGAGGCCGCCTCCCAAGACGCTGTAAGAAAATATGCTGTGGGGATACTTAAAAGAGGGAGGAATTTGATGATTATGAGTGTTGGTGTATTTTATGATGATGTTTTATTTTATAAAATGAGAGATATCGCCAAGAGAAAAGGCGTTAAGATTTATATACCCTCCGGGGCTATTGTTGGAATTGATGGTGTTAAATCAGCAAATATGGGTAAATTGAGGTCTGTTACGCTAATGACAAGAAAAAACCCAGACGCGTTAGATATAAAAACAAAAAGAGTTAGGGTGGTATACAATGGTTCGGCTAGGGTGGGGGTTAAAAAATTTCCAAAAAATATTAATGTGGCTGCAACACTCTCACTTGCAGGTGTTGGGTTTGACAAAACAAAATTGAAGATAATAGCAGACCCTAAAATCAAAAGAAACAGGCATGAGATTGATGTTGTTGGTGATTTTGGTGCATTCAAAACCATAGCAAATAACATACCTTCCCCAGACAATCCAAAAACAAGTTATCTTGCCGCATTGTCTGCTATTGCAACATTAAAAAAGATTGTTGATCCTGTGCAAATAGGAACATAAAAAGGGGATATGTAGTGCCTAACAAGATCAAAACATTAAAAACAAAATAAAAATTAAATTCTTCCAGAATACAGGAAATCACCCCCCCCAAGAAAAAACAATAATTTTTATAGTTTTTATCATATTACTTCATAATTATATAAAAAACAGTAAAATGAGCAGGAAACTATCAGGTTTATACGGGCTGGACATATACACGGAAAAAGCAGGATATGTTGGTAAGGTTGAGGATGTAATCATAAATATTGAAAGGGGGGAAATAATGTGGTTAAGCCTGAAATCATTTAAAAACAAACCCTTACTAAATGAGGATATAAAACAGATATTACGAGAGAGTAGTATACCTTACACAGAGGTTGTGCAGGCCGGGGATATAGTTATCTGCAAGAGAAACCCAAAAAACATAGGCAAAAAACAAAAACCGAGCGAATAAATTAAATAATAATATAAAATGCAAATATCCCGGGTTGGTATAGTGACACACCCTGAAGTAAAAAAAAATATTGTAGAAAAAATAACAAAAAAACTTTTAAAAAACAGCATTCAACTCTTTTTTGATCCAATATCTGCTGGAAAGACAGGCCGAGATAGCACTAATGTAGAAAACATGTCTGTTGACCTCACCATAATTCTTGGTGGTGATGGAACCATCTTATGGGCCGTTAACAAATTAAAAAAAGACCCCCCGATACTTGGTATAAACACAGGCAGGATTGGGTATCTTACAGAATTAAACATAAAAAACAATATTCAAGGGATTAACAAATTAATAAAAGGTAAATTTTATATAGATGAACGAATGAGATTACAGGTAAATAACAAATTTAATGTTTTAAACGAACTTGTTATCACACCCCATCTTCCTGCAACATTACTGGAATTCAACATAAAACAAGATAACATATCCATATCCAAATTCCGCGCCGATGGTGTTCTCGTTTCAACACAAACGGGCTCTACTGGGTATTCCCTCTCACTTGGGGGGCCGGTAATACACCCGAATGCAGGCGTCTATCTAATTAACCCCATGAATCCCTTTATGAAGGAACAGGTACCGATTATAATACCAGATGACTCAAAAATAACGATAGAGTTGCTAAGAGAGGATAGGGATGCGCATCTTATTTTAGATGGCCATATAACAAAAACAATACATCCTCATGAAGTCATATCTATCGAAAAAAGTTGGAGAACAACAAAATTTGTGCGATTCAATAAAAACTCAAAATACAAACATGTATCGAATATCAAATTTAGAATCAGGGAAAATCTGAGAAATGCACGCAAAAATTCTTGAGCAAAGATTTCTAAACATGGTTGAGGAAGATCTGGGTCTTTATGATATAACGACAGAATTTGTGAGAGATAGGAAAATCAGGGCAGAAATTATCGCAAAATCAAAAGGTATTGTTTCAGGGATTTATGAACTGAAAATACTATTCCGGGTTTTTGGAATTAAGGCAAAAGAGCACTTTAAAGATGGGGAAGAGATAACAAATAAACAAAAAATATTTTCTTTAAGGGGTGGGTGCAAGGATATCCTGACTGTAGAAAGAACAGCACTCAACATACTTTCCAGGATGAGTGGAATAACTACTCTTACAAACGAGTTTATTGTTAAGGCTAAAAAAACCAACCCATTGATTAAAATTGCTGCAACACGAAAAACCACACCATTATTTGGATATTTTGAGAAGAAGGCTGTTAGGATTGGTGGGGGAGACACCCATAGACTCAACTTAAGCGATGCTGTTTTAATAAAAGACAATCACTTGAAATTGTTTGATGGTGTAGTGGATGCAATAAAAACAGCAAAGAAAAACACCTCATTTACACATAAGATAGGGATAGAGGTTAGTAACATAAAGGATGCAATTCTTGCAGCCAGAAATGATGTAGATATCATCATGCTGGATAATATGTCTGTCGCAGATGTGGAAAAAACAATATACGAACTAAAAAAACAAGGTTTGAGAGAGAAGGTTATAGTAGAGGCGTCGGGCGGGATAAATCTAGATAACTTGGAGGATTATGCGGCAACCGGCGTTGATGTATTGTCTATTGGAATTCTGACACATTCTGCCCCCTCCATGGATTTCAGCCTGGAAATTATAGGATAAGATGTTTCTGATACTATATACTACTGTTAAAAACAAAAAAGACGCGGAAAAAATTTCAGATATTCTCATTAAAGAAAGACTTGCCGCATGCGTGAATTATTTTCCTGTAAGCTCCGTAT
>JAKFXM010000162.1 GCA_021731385.1 Methanobacteriota archaeon | reverse complement strand
GCCAAATCCGCCACCACCAGAATGACTTCCGGGTGATGAGGTCATTGACGACCGCAATGAGTGGCTAAACGAACTGAAGGCTGCTGCATTGAATGTGCCGGAATACCATGAATTTGTATATCTCTCATATTTTTGCAGTTCATCAAGTTTCTTCAGCCAGACATCCTGAATTCCAAATGCAATTGCATAAGGCAGATATTCATCAAAAAGCCGACCTTCTTTCAGCGGATATTTCTCCATGAAATCCTTCAGTTCAATATATTTCTTTCTTTCCATAACGCCGAGGAGTGTCTTCCTTGGCATGTAGTTTGATGCTATGGCGGAGGCTATCATAACAGGCACTATTAGAAAAATAAGCGCAAATGAAATAGGTAAAACAGAGTCAAATCCTAAAAAAGTAAATATGAATATGGAGAAGAATAATATAAATGCAAAGATTAATGGTTTTTTTACGAATTTCCACAAATACCTATTCCTAACATTTTCCGGATTTTCCGGGAAGAGCCCCTGCTTTACCGCCTCTCTGAATATTTCAGATTCTATCTCCTGTATCTTCTTGTAAAATTTATTCCTTAATGATGAAATTTCTATCTTATCACCATTATCAAAAATATCCCTTAGTATTGATTTCTCATACTCCAGAAGTCCAGACTCGTCCTTCTTCATATTAACAAGATAAATCTTCTTTTTCTGCACAACCAGGAACCGTTCATATTCTTCTTGAATATGGATATAACCCCTCACAGCGAGATCTATTATTGTTGCAATTATTTCCTTTATATCTGCCTTTTCATCAAGAATTGTTCCAGCAATTCCGGGCTTGATATTTTTTACATTTTCCAGATTTATGATATCTTTTATCTCAGGATCTTTTCCAAAGGCATCATGCTCCCTCTTTACCATTAGAAAATTTGAAATTGACACATAGAGGAATGTAATGATAATGATAATTCCGATCAAAATCTCAGTGTATGGCTTCCAGTCAAATGGCACTTCAACAATTCCTTTCGGGAATAGAATTTCTATGTCAAAGGGGACGGAAGGCGGAATACCAAAGGCTTTAAATTGGAGTGTATTATCGTCAATCTGCATCCACTCCGAATTTATGTTCGTCCTTATCTTCATGCTGGAAATATCAATTTTCTCCGGAAATCTAATTACAAAGATTGCATTCCCAACCGGGTTCTCCCTGTCCTTAAATACTGCAGTGTAATAAAGTTTATCAAATTCCTTTTCAGATTGGACAGCACCGAGTATCTTATATCTCAGAATGAAGGTCTTAATCTCGTCATGGGCATTTATACCCCATTTGTAATATCTCCTGCCATCCCCTGATGATTCCTCAAATTTGTAGGGATTATAATCCTCATCAAGAACCTTGAAATTCCCGATATTCCTGATATTGCCAAGGTCAAAATACCTGTAACCATAAGAAAAATCACCGATAAATTCAACAGTTAGTTTCTCTTCAACAAAAATATCTGAATTCTTCTGCATCGATGCATTGACATGGATTTCTTTGTAGGAATAATCCTTTGCATAAACAGATACAGTAAAAAGGAGCAGGATTAAAATGAAGGATAGTATTCTCATCTTTCGTATTCTATCGGGTCTAAATAACCCGCCTCCTTGAACGCATTCAGCCTTAGGACACAACTATCACAGACACCGCATGCCTTTTCACCGCCCTTGTAACAGCTCCATGTGTATTCAAACGGAACTTCCAGTTCAATACCCCTCTTTATTATTTCTGCTTTAGTCATTTCTATTACAGGATACTTAATCTCAATAACTTTTCCTTCTACAGCCCGTTTAGTTGCTAAATTTGCCATTTCCTGAAATTTTTTGAAATATTCGGGTCTGCAGTCCGGATACCCTGAGAAGTCTAGTATATTTGCTCCTATGAATATACTATCAGCATCTAAGACCTCAGCGTATGCAAGTGCATAACTCAGGAATATTGTATTTCTTGCAGGAACATATGTTGCCGGGATTTCCTTGGATTTTTTTATCTCCTCTGTTTTCCTACCTTCTGGAATCTTCAGGTTGCCTGTCAGGGCAGAACCGCCAATCTGATCAAGATTTATTTTGAAAATGTCATGCCTTTTCACCCTCATTTCCCCCACAATCTTCTTTGCACATTCAAGCTCCTTTTTATGCCTCTGGCCATAGTCAAAACTCAGTGCATGGATCTCATAGCCTTCTGATTTTGCAATTGCTGCAGCAACTGCGCTGTCAGGACCCCCGCTTAAAAGACAGATTGCTTTTTTTGTCATCTTTCAACCAATACCCATTTTCCATTACCTTCCCACAATTTTACAGAGTGTAAATGAATTTTCTTTTTCAACCTATTAAAAATCCATTCTGCGATATTCTCTGCCGTCGGAATTTTAAAAATCTCATTCAGGTTTTTGTGGTCTAATCTCTCTATAATCTCAGAATTCACAATCCTTTTCAATTCAGTGAAATCCAGAACCATGCCGTTCTTTCCGACTCTACCATCCATCACTACCTCGAGTTTGTAGGTATGCCCATGCATCTGCTCGCATTCACCTTTGTATCCCCGGAGAAAATGCGCAGCATCAAAATAGAATTCCCTGCAGAGTTTCATTTTTTATCTTAAGTTTATATTATTCTTTTTAAGATTTTGAATTAAAATCAAGAAAAATTTCCTTTGGAAAATTTTTACTGCTCTGCAATCGAAATTGCAGAGCATCAAGAAAGAAGACAATTTCCTCATCTAATTTTTCCAAGTCTAATAAAACCTTTTCCATTCGTGGTGTACCATTAGAATTCCTAAAATCTCTCTGGAATGAACCACATTTCACAAGAACAGAATCATCAATCTTTATGAAAGAGATTTGTTTAAGATTAAACTCAACCTTTCTTAATCTAGACCAAGCACCTCTTTTAATCCTATCAAGTTCATATTCCGATTTTCCACCCTTAAGTGCTTCTTTAAAATCCAAAACTTTTATTGTCATATTCCGTTATATAAAATCCCATAAGGCAGATCAGATTTGAGCATAGATAACAAATTAATAACTGCCAATTTATTTCCCTCAAATAT
>JAKFXM010000113.1 GCA_021731385.1 Methanobacteriota archaeon | reverse complement strand
TAGGAATCCCGTTTATCTTCCATGTAAGTTTGTCTCCCTCATCTGCCCCTTCATCTTTTGGTGTAAGTTCATTGTCAAATATCACATCAACAGAATAAAGCCCGTTATTTCCTACTATACCGCTGCCAACAATCTCTTTAATATCAAATAATTCTACCGTAATCTTGGAACCTGCTGGGGCAGGATTTCCGTTTACAAACGCATTACCCCAGTATGCTTCTGGAACTAATCTTGGAATTTGAGGGAATACGGATATAGAAAAAGATAGCAACAAAACAAAAACAGATATTAATTTTAGATTAGTCATACTAATGGGGGGACTATATAACCAATGCAGCATCCTGATTCATTTTTATCCAGTATCCATTGCCGGGAGTCATATATGTCAGGTCATTGTCCACTGCGCCAGGGGCATATCTCTTCCAAGGATCCTTTGTATCACTTGTGTTATATGCCCAGACGATGTCGTATTTTCCTGAAATTGATGAGAGTGTTGTTGAAATCCCCTTGCTTTGTGTTAATGGGTATCCTACGAGATTCCATCCCGTATATACTGGAATTTCCAATGAATCCAGCATTGTACCATTAATTGTCAGAACGGCAGACTGTGAGTTTATGCTTATCCAATAACCTGCACCGGGAAGCATAGTTTTCAGATCATTTACGGTATCCGGCGCTCCGGGTATGTATTTCTTCCATGGGTCTTTTATATCGCTTGCGTTATATGCCCAGACGATGTCGTATTTTCCTGAAATTGAAGATAAAATTGTACTTATATCTGCTGCTATAGCACTTCCTGTCAGGATAATAAACAAAATTAGTATTATTGGAATATCTGTCCTCATTTTCATATAGTTGCCCAATTCTTGATTGCATCTAGTAAATCAAAATCTCCAACAATCTCTTGAGCCCATTTATTTATATATTCAAGCAACTCAAAATCATCAACCTTTCCATCACATGGGGATTTGTCACCCTTTATCGAGCATCCTGCAGAGATTTCCACAGTAAAATTATTGTTTACCTTCCCGCTATTTGCCTTATCATAACCTGGCGAGGGGTTAGTAGCCGATACGCCATTAATGGACCATATCAATGGATCGTTTTCATTAGCACCCTCATCAATTGTAGTATTGGAATCATCAAAATAAACATCCAGGGTATATAACCCCCCCGCTCCAACAAGTACGCTTCCAACTGTTTCATTAGAAGTAGTTACTTGAACAGTAATATTAGTTCCCTCTGGAACAGCAGTTCCATTAATTCTTACATATCCCCAGTAACTTTCAGGTGATATTGGGGGAATTGGATCAGATAATACCATTGAAACACTGGATAGTAGTATAAGCATTAATAACGACTTTTTCATCCTAAAATAATAAAAAATCAAAAAATAAAGAAGAATGACCTTTAAGGTCATTCAGTTTTTTCTTCTTCGGTTTTTGCCTCTTTAGCCTTTGGCTTTCCACCCTTTCCTTTAACACTTACCAGATAGACAACCACTGCAATAATTATAATCACTATAACCGCTATTAGCCATGTTGGAATTCCTCCGGCTGGTGGTTTTGGCAGGGTTGTAGTTGTTACTGGTTTCAGCGTTGTTGTGGTTGCTTTGATTGTTGTGGTTGTTACTGGAGCAACTGTTGTGGTTGTTACTGGAGCAACTGTTGTGGTTGTTACTGGAGCAACTGTTGTGGTTGTCTTCTTGACTGTTGTGGTTGTTGTTGAAGTAGTAGTAGTTGCAACACCTGCTGCTACAGTTATTGTCTTGCTTGCGTCGTGATATCTCGACTTCTCCAGAGTTATTTCATACGAACCTGCCCCTGTTGGTGTAAAGGTGAATATACCCTTATCATCGGTCTTGCCATACGCAACCTTCTTATTGCTGAGATATACATCAATACCTACACCGCTTACTACCTTGCCGGAATCTTTATCCGTAACCTTCACAGTAATTGGCTGATTTGCAACATTTCCTGTTATGTTTATATCAAAGTAGTAGTTAGCCCTTCGCTTTGTAACCTCTGGTGCTGATTCCGTATCACCACCTACGGCATCTACAACAGGATTGCCCTCTTCATCATTATACAGAACCTGTCCTGCAAATGTCTCATCGCCTGTTGCAGTTTCTGGAACAGTTACGGTATAGGTTATTGTCTGTGATTTGAATGCATCTCCATATAAAACCCATTTAACCTCGCCTGTTGCATAATCAAAGGAATTTGCTGTTGGTGAGGATGATGTAACATTCCATCCTGTTGGAACGAAGTCCTTAATTATTACACCAGTAATTGTAGTTATTGGGCTTATAGTTACAATAAGGGATATATCGGCACTCTCTCCTACTTTTAATAAAGGTACTTCTCTTTCTACCGTTATCGGTGCTGGTGCTCCTGTAACACTAATACTTGTATCGCCAGCAGTATCATCTGTCTTCTCTACCTCATCTTCTGTATATAGAACATTACCTGAAAATGTCTTAGTACTAGTTTTCTCCTTTGTTGGGATCTTAACATTATAAGTAATTGTCTGTGTTGCAAGACTTGCTCCATATAAAACCCATTTAACCTCGCCTGTTGCGAAATCAAATGAATTTGCTGTTGGGGATGAAGATGTAACATTCCATCCTGTTGGAACGAAGTCCTTGATGATTGCTCCGGTGATTGTTGCAGCCGGATCAAGTGTAACAGCAAGGCTTACGGTGACAGTATCGCCAGCATTTGCTGAAGACGGAAGGTCTCTGCTTGCGGAGATTGGTGCTTTTGGTGTAACTCCTGTTACACTAATACTTGTATCGCCGGTAATATCATCGGTATTCTCTTGTGTTGTACTATATAACACCTGTCCTGAGAATGTCTTAGTTCCTGTAGATTCGGTACTTGGTATTTTTACATTATAGGTAATTGTCTGAGTTGCAAGACTTGTACCATATAATACCCATTTAATTTCCCCTGTTGCGAAATTGATTGCACTTGCCGTTGGAGATGATGATGTAACATTCCAGCCCGCTGGAACGAAGTCCTTGATGATTGCTCCGGTGATTGTTGCAGCCGGATCAAGTGTAACAGCAAGGCTT
>JAKFXM010000216.1 GCA_021731385.1 Methanobacteriota archaeon | reverse complement strand
GCAACTACCCTTCTTGTTTCTCCGCCGATGTCAACCCATATGATATAAAGCTTGTCAGCCTTCGGATGGTCTTCAACGGATTTTATTTTTCCTGTCCTTAAATCCATCTTCTCAAAGTCTGGGAATGTGACAGAGCGACTTTGTCGCCCGAAAAATCGCAAGGCGATTTTTGGGCCCAATTTGCCTCCGGCAAATTCGGGCTCTGACATATGTCGGAGAGGCTCTGCCTCTCCGCCACATTCCAGGCAATTTACGGCAGTTTCCATTTTCTCCCTGATAAATTTCATGTACTTTTTCTCAAAATTTTCTATATCCTTATCTTCAATTTTTGTATAGAGTGCCCTTACCTTGTTAATTGTATGTCCTGAGGATATTTTAAGTTCTGCGGCAGAGTCCCATGTGGCTGAGAGCCTTCGGCTCTCAGACATATGTCGGAGCGACTTCGTCGCTCCGCCACACCCCTGCTCATGCACTCTTCCATCAAGGTTAAGCATCATCCAGATTTTCTCTGCCGAAAATGGAAGGAACGGTGATGACAGGATAGCAAGGGTTCTTGCAAGATTTGCACAGAGGTAAAGTGTCGTGCCATTCTCATTTTTCCATGGCCCCTTCTTTTGGAAATATTCATTGCCAAAGTGTGAAAGATTCATCAATTCCATCAATGCATCCATAAATTTGAAATTCTCTATCTTCCTTCCCACCTTCTCTGGTGCCCCGCGTATAACCTCAAGCATCCTATTGTCAAGTTCGTCAAATTCTTTTGTTTCAGGGATTACTGATCCATTTTTCTCTATAAATGTCAGCACCCTGTTTATGAAATTCCCGAAATTTGAGATTAATTCGTTGTTTACCTTGTCCTGAAACTCCTTTAGTGAGAAATTAGCATCATGTTTCTCAGGATTTATCCTTAGGAGATAGTAGCGCAGAGGGTCAGGCTCAAATTCTGATAGGAAATCATGGAGCCATAGAACCCATCCACGAGAAGTGGACATCTTTTTTCCCTCTAATGTGAGGTATTCATTGCTTGATATCTGCCATGGAAGATTTAACCCGGAATGCGCCATCAGCATTGCAGGCCATATTATTGCGTGGAAGGGTATGTTATCCTTTCCGATGAAATGGACAATCCTGCATTCTTCAACCCAGTATTTCTTCCAATCCTCTGGCCTCTTAATATTATCTGCCCATTCCTTCGTCGCTGAGATATATCCGATAGGGGCATCAAACCAGACATAGAGAACCTTACCCTGTAGCTGAGAGCCTTCGGCTCTCAGACATATGTCAGAGCCCCTTCGGGGCTCTGCCACATCGCTGCTCTCTACAGGGACAGGAACACCCCAGTCTAAATCCCTCGTTATTGCCCTGTCTTCCAGACCTTCAGAAATCCAGCCAAGGCTGAAATTTCTCGCATTGTCGGGCCAGTGTTTATTTTCCAGTATCCATTTCTTCAGCCTTTCACTAAATCCGCTCAGCCTGAAAAACCAGTGCTCTGTTGCCCTCTGCTCTGGAGTTGTGTGGCAGATTATGCAGTACGGGTTTTTTAGTTCATGGGGTTCAAGCTGCTTTCCGCAGGATTCACATTGGTCCCCCCGCTCATCCTTACTTTCGCAGTATGGACATATGCCCTTTACGAACCTGTCAGGAAGGAACCTTTTGCAGTGGGGGCAGTAGGGTCTGTCTACCGTCTTCTTGTAGATAAATCCCTTACTAAGAATTTCAAGAAAGAAGTCCTGTGAGGTCTTGTAGTGCAATTCTCTTGTAGTTCTGGAAAAATTGTCAAAACCGATGCCGAGCTTTGAAAATGAATCCCTTATGATTGCATGATACTTATCCACAACCTCTTTAGGAGAAATTCCCTCCTTTTCAGCGGCAACAGAGATTGGTGTTCCGTGCTCATCTGTTCCAGATATGTAGAGAACATCATTACCCTTAAGCCTGTGATATCTAGTGTATAAATCTGCAGGAATGTAAGCACCGATAGCGTGCCCTACATGAACCGGACCGTTTGCATAAGGAAGTGCGGCAGTTACGAGAATTCGTTCTTTTACCATGTAGAATTATTTGGAATGGAATTATATAACCTGTGGAATAATGAAAATATAAGTGTTACTGATCTCCGGATATAAGTTAAGAATTATGAGACAGTCTTGGCTGTTAAGTCCCTTTTTCTGAAAGAAAAAATCGAGAATTGCGAAGCAATTTGAGTTACGAGCCCGCCGGAAATTATTCTTCAACTATGACATGACAACTTTTATTAATACAAGAACATGCCACATATTCTTTCGGAAGATTTGGCGGATTATAAGAACTACAGTTACAATCCATGTCAATTTTACAATCTTCTAATAAATCATCAACAATTTTACAATGGCTATCAATACATTTTGCATCATAAGGACCATAAGAACTTAGTCCATATGGTTCGCCATATGGTTCGGGAGGTAATATACAATCCGAATCAATAGAACAGCCTTCACCATAGTCTACTTTACAGTTTATTTCTTCAGGTTTTACAAATGTATAACTAATGGGGGAAGGATCGCGAATATCATAAGCGCGATTATCAACCATCATAGACCACCACCTGCAAATATTGTTCATATCTATTTTATAGTTCTTGCCAATTTTATACTGAGCAACTTCTGCATCAGTCAACTCCATTGGAATTGTTGCATCTTCTAATATTCCCTCAAAAGTAAGCCGATGTCCCCTAATGGCTATTAATTCACCAACTGCCCATTTAGGAGTTGATTTTAAATAATCAAACTCATGGCAAAGCGATTCTGGGTTTTCCCAAATCATTGGCGAATACATTATTGCAGCATAATTATCAAAATTCTGTTTAAGGTCGGTGCAATCGATTGTTTGTGAAGTTGTCTTTGGAACTTTTATTATCATATATCCGCCAATTATGATTGCAAAAACAATCACACAGATTACTATTCCAATAATTAGGTTTTTGGTTTGTTTCATATGCATATTAATGATTAGAATATATCTATAAATATTATTTTCTTGAAAGCCGACCTCGATTGGACTTAACTATCTTTTATGAGACATTTTATTAGAATAAAAACACATATCGA
>JAKFXM010000002.1 GCA_021731385.1 Methanobacteriota archaeon | reverse complement strand
AGATTAATACCATCTTCGATCAGACATTCAATATAATCGCTAATAGCCTCTTTTATATTGTTTAATGCAGACTGCTTAGTGTTACCCTGAGCAACGCAACCCCGCAGGGTTGGACAAACAGCTACATATCCTGATTCTCTCCCCCTCTCCAATATTACTGTGTATTTCATTCTTATTCTATATTATCTGGAATTTCTTCTTTAAATTTTAGTTGAATTGTTTTGTCCTTTTCTTCTTCAATCTGCTCCGTTATCTTTTTTTCATCAACTAGTCCCTTTAAGTCCTGAATCTGGAAGTATTCCCTGAACTTGGGCGTTGTTGTAAGTACCCTTGTTCTCCCGCATTTTTCTGCGCTTATAAGCTCCTGCTCCCTCAATTTCTTTATGTACTTGTATGCCCTGCCCCCCCTCTCTTCAACAACCTTTGACTGTTTTATCGGCTCAGAATATGCTATCAGCGCCAGGGTTTTCAGGACTGCCGGCTCCATATCGGTCTCTGGAACGAGGTGCATTATTTTTCCCTCAAAATCTGCCTTTGCCCTCATTCCATACCTATTATTTGATTCATAAATCTCAAGTCCGGAATTTCTTGCAGAATACTCGGAGATTAATTTCTCTACAATCCTGCGGATAGAGCCGATATTCCCCGACTTGCAAATCTCTGCAAGTTCTTCTATACTGAGGGTTCTCCCGGCGACAAATAATGATGCCTCTATAAGCGGCTTGAAATCTTCCATACAACTAATATTGGTAATCTCATTCCTAAATACTTTTGCCCAGAACTACATAAATTTCCTCAAACCAGAGTTTCTTTCTTGCAATTATTTCAAATCCCAGATTATTTTCATTAAATTTCTTTTTTATATTCTCCGGATCGTTCAGGGATGATATCAGGATTTCAAATTTTCCTCCCGGTTTTAAATAATTCGCTACAGATTGTAGGAACTTGTTTATTACCTCTGCCCCATTCTTACCGCCAGCCCAGGATGCGCTTAGCATGTCCTCCTCATACGAGGGAAGATAAGGCGGGTTGAAGATTATCAGGTCGAATTTCTCATCTACTTTCTCAAAAAGATTACTAATCTTGAATTCTATATTGTTTATATTATTCAATTTGGCGTTTATTCCTGCAATTTCAATAGCCGTTGAATTTATATCCACCCCTAAAACATACCTCGCCATTTTTGCTGCGATTATTGCCTGTATCCCGATTCCCGTACCCATATCCAAAACATCGTCTTTGGATTTGACTACCAGATTTTCTGCAAGTAGTAAGGAATCCTCATCTGGCTCATATACCCCCTCCGGAATTTCAAGTTTCAAATCTTTGAGGTAATAATAGTTTGGCATCTTAAATTTCCAAGATAGTAGTATTTATCTGTAAGATACATAGAAATAACTGAGGTGAATTATAATGAAACACATGGTTGCCCTTTCTGGTTCTTACTATGGCAGTGACGTGGAAAATTTGTTCAAAAATCTTTCGCATAATGGAATACTGCAGATGTCCCTTGTAGGAAGGGAGATTACACTCCAGATAAGGAGCGAGAATCTTGATGATATTAAGAGGTCCCTAAACAAGCTTGGTGTTAGTAATGTCAATATACTCGAATGGAGGAAGACGGGAGTAACACTTTCTAACCCTGGGAAGGGCACAAATAATGACAAGACATTCAAGGTATCTCTGATTCCGTCAGCGCTGGATGGTGAAATCCACCCGTTGGCATTTTTGTGCGAATTCGATGTAGACGAGAAGATACTTGAGAGAATAAAGTCAAAGATTGAGGACATACTTACCGATGCAGGGATAACAGACGCAATGTATACGGTTTACATAAAAAAAGAGTTGGTTGAAGAGGAGTATCTCAATTCTGCAACCATGGCGGTTCTCAATGCGATATTTGATTCGGGAGGGGTAGTCGGCATTGAATAATTGTTAGTAAAAATGAATCCAAATAAAAAAACAGTTTTTGTCTTTCTTCTTGCATTGTCCGTTATTTTGATTCTATCTGCGATTTTCTATTTAGATTATCTAAGACTAGTAAATGATATCATCTCTGAATCCGTTCATGGGTTCTCTTTTGTCAGACCCCGGATATCCACATTGAATCTGACTACTGATGGGAATCTGATAGTGGAATTTCTGAATCTATGGCCGGGGACTATAACAATTACCAATATAAGTGCGTACAATAGGGATTCAGGCATTTGTACAATTTCCGAAAATCTGCCGCTTACGGTTTCCATGGGCAATACATTTATGGTTAATGCCACATATTGTGCACCTTCCAAAAAGCCTCCAAGAAGGGGTGAAAGGTTTTATATCGAAGTGACAATAGAATACATAATTGGTGAAAAATATATTGTGTCAGATGGTAGGTATTCGCTGCATAGAGAACTGGGGGGTTTGGAGGGGTCATACATATAGATAAAGATGAATTCGAGGGGATATATCCTGACACTGGATGCAATTGTTGCTGCTATGGCGTTCATGATACTACTCATTGGTTTTATATCAATGCAGTATCAAACCCCCAATGAATCCGGAAGATTCGAACGCCTTAATTCACTGGCTGAAGACGCGGTTGATATTCTGAACAAAAATGGAATATTGGAGCAGATTGTTTTTTACTGGTCTGAAAATAACCTATCCATGGCAAATGAGACAGCAAGGCTTTATCTGGACCAGATTTTGCCAACTAATATAGGCTACAGTGTTGAGATAGAAAATTTGCCAATATCAGGGAATTCAAGAATACTGGAAGATGCAGGCATCAAGACCAGTGCAGAGCGCTGGATTTCAGGATATTCAATAAACAAATCCGTAGATGAATTTGCCTCAATGGCATGGCTTCTAAACAAGACATATACGATATCAAATGTCAGTTATGGAACTTCTTTCAGAACGGCAGTTGGCAGCAATTGGACAATAGAGCATGATACAATGTCAGGAGAAACTGCAAATGAGAGTATCCTGATACCAAGAGATTATTCCGGCAAGAAAAAGCTAAATTATACAAAAAGCAATCATAGTTACATGAATACCGGTGATTCTATAGATGATGCTGTTTACAGACTTCTTAAGAAATTGGATCCAGATGATAAT
>JAKFXM010000214.1 GCA_021731385.1 Methanobacteriota archaeon | reverse complement strand
ATATAATCATTAGAATCGCCAGATATGTTCTTTGTAATTATCTTCATGGGGATATAACCTGTTTCTACACTGTATTTTATTGTATCCTTGTCCATCGCCATTCTAAGGTTCTCTGCTCTAACCTCATAAAGCCCGGATTCATAATACCGAATTTTATCAGAATTTACAATTATTCTCTCTTTCATCCTGTGCGATGAATTCTTAAGTGATTGCAATTCAGTAGAATTGTATCCAAGTGTAAAGGGGATATTATCGTATACATTTTCTACCAATACATCTGCCTTAGTTGTTGTTAACTGATTATTTATCCACGTATAATTAGTGAAATCCCCTTTTTTGTATGTTTTTATACCGTCAAATTTTAGACCGATATACTCATCATAGAAATCCATAGTATTCTCTTCAGGCCCTATAATGTCTTGCCTATAATCACCAATTGCTATTTTCATGAGGGTAATGGTTGTCGCGGTAGCACTGCATTTATATGTGCATCCTGTAGTTCCTTTATCATTCCAGTTGTATGTTGTGTTGCAGGTGTTTTCGTCTCCAAAATTTAATGAGATACTATAATAGATATCATAATAACCTCCACCAGATCGATTGTTTGAGCAGAAAGTGTTTGAGTTTATTGTATTGTTGGTAGAGGATTTTATATAAAGACCATTTCTCTGATTACCATTAGCTATATTATTGGTGATTTTGTTGTTGTCGGAGGTATAAGTATTATTATAACTATAAGAACCTTGTAAACTAATTCCATAAGTATTTGAGTTTACGGTGTTTCCTGTTAGGGCATTGCCCGATGAACCCAATAGATAAATTCCATCAACGTTATTATTCGCTGTGTTGTTAGTCAGGGTGTTGTTTAAGGAATAAATACCCAGATGAATTCCAAAAGAATTATCATTCGCCGTATTAACTGTCAAGACATTACTACTTGAGCCCCAACCGAGGAGAATTCCATAGTCCAAGTTGTTATTTGCTGTGTTGTTGGTAAGAATGTTATTATTCGAAAGAAAAAGAAAGATTCCTAAACCAAATAGAGAAACCTCACAGTTTGTGATTGTATTGTGTGAACTATTATGAAGGTAAATACCATAATTATAATTATTTAAGTTTCCTTCAATACTATGCCCTTGACAATCAAAGGTAATATCATATATGTTATAAAATTCAATACAGATTACTGTTTGATTTGTAATATTCTCCATAAGATAAACAGTATCACCAGCAGATGCATTATTTATCTTTTTAGTGCAGTCATTGCAATTGCTACAGTAATAAGTAGTTGCAGATGCAAAACCGACAAATCCAGCAATCAAAATCAACAGCAGTAAGCCCTTAATTATAGTTCCATTAGATTTCATTCAAATCATCTCCATTTAGTATTCTGAATTAGTGGAATTAATATGCGTTCTGTGGGGCTGAAAGCCCCACAATACTCGTAGTGATGATCAACACTCAGCCTTTTCTTTAGAAAAGAAAAGGCTGGCGAAAAGAAACTTGAATTTAAGACCTATCGAACAAAGCGACCCGAATGAGAGCTATGCTCTCATTGGGCCCAATCAGCGACAAAGTCGCTGATTCGGGAGATAGGTCATTCGCCAGCCTCCCGAGCGAGACTTTGTCTCGCTGGGCCCAGAAAATGCAAGGCATTTTCTTGGGTAGTAAGGCTGTGCATCAACCTTTCAGAAGATTTAATCAAGATTAAATCCTCCGTATTTCCTGAAATGGGCAGCCAACCCGCCGTCATTCAGAATCTTTATCATAACCTTGGGGAGAGGGATTATTCTCAATTCAACATTTTTTGTCTTGTTAATTATCCCTCCCTTTTCAATATCAACATCCAATTCGTCATTATCGCCGATTTTTTCAATTTCCTTGCATTCAATAGTGGGAAGACCGATATTGATGGAATTTCTAAAGAATATCCTTGCAAACGATCTGGCAATCACTGCAGAGATTCCTGCAGCTTTTATCGCCAATGGCGCCTGCTCCCTTGAAGAACCGCAGCCGAAATTCTGCCCTGCAACGATAAAATCCCCGGGAGAAATCTTCTTGTAGAATTCAGGGTCAAGGTCCTCCATGACATGCTTCGCCATCTCCTTCTCGTCAAGGGTCCTGAACTTGTATTTTCCGGAGATTATGTAGTCCGTGTTGATGTCATCGCCGAAGTTGTGGGCTTTTCCTGAAAGTCGCATAGTAGATTATAAGAATGCAGATATTTTAATTAGAATTTGATGTTCACCCTATCGTTTCGTTTTTGTTTTATTCTCGTTAAAATTCTCCCCTATCAGTTCGTGCCAGTAAAAGTTAATTGTGTATAACGATTTGTGGATAAAAGAAGTCCGCCACAGGCGGATTTAGGCGGAGCGTAGCGAAGCCTTTTATCCGCTGTTGGGCGATGGGCTGCCTTTCATTTTTCAGTCCTCACCTTCTGCCGTGGAATAAACATAGGTGTCCTCTTTTTGTATTCAAGATATTCTTTACCAAGACGCTTCTCGAGTTCTGGTTCTTCAATTGCTTTTAATTCCAACACATTAAGCAGAATAAAAAGTGGAGTGAATATAAAAACAAGAGAAATTGAACTGAATAAAACACCAAGTCCAAATAATAACATAAACACACCAGTGAGCATAGGATTTCTAATATAGGCATAAGGACCAGTAGTAACCAGCTTAGGTGGAGGGTTGAAAGGCACGGGCGTTCCCTTTACTTTAACAAAGTGTAGAATTGACCATACCATTAAGAATAGCCCTATAGTAAGAATAGGCATAGACACAACGATATTCAATGATGTGGGAAGGAGTTTAGGAAATCCTAAAAATTTATCCACTTGAAGAGAAACAACGATAAATAACACTATAATGGTAAAAAAGAAAGCTAATCCTACAGGGGTTAGAAGAGTTCGAACCTTTCTACTGCTTGTCGCCGCTTTATAGAAGATTTCAATATATTTTTCACGTAAACTCATAATTTTCATCTCCTATTATTTATGGCAGCCTTTCGCCTAACGAATTGGTTAAGCGAAGTTGCGAGCGAAGCGAGCAATTTAGATGAGCGACTGCAAGGAGCGAATCGCTTAACTGTTGTAACACGCCCCGAACGGAGCGAAGCGGAGTGAGAGTG
>JAKFXM010000218.1 GCA_021731385.1 Methanobacteriota archaeon | reverse complement strand
GACACTGCAAAGATTGTTCCCTATATTGTAGATGAAAAAACAAACATAGATGAAATTAAAACAATGGCAGATATTTGCAAAGAGATGACAAGAAACTCTGTAGAGGGATTCATTAAAAATGATAGTAAAAAAGTTGAGTTGGTTAAAAGCAAGGAGGAGCAGGTAGATGAGCTTTACAAGTGCATCTTCCCCCTGCTCAAAAAGGTGGTAATGGAAAACCCGGAAAGAATAAATCTCGCATTGAATCTCCTGCTTGTTGCAAGGCATCTTGAGAGAATGGGCGATCATGCCGTAAATATAGCCAACAGGGCGATGTATGCAATCAGTGGAAAGGAAGAATACTTATAGGGCACCGGGAAAATCCTTTTTCTATCCTTCAGAACAACCTCTTCTTTTTTATCAGATAGCCGACACAGATTCCGAGAACGAGTGTTAGAACCAAGATTATACACCGTGTCTCAATCTTTCATAATCTTCTCTGCTTAGTTTAATTTGTTTTAGTATCTCTCTAATAAGTCCAATGCTTAGGTCTTCGTTGCCATGTACTGGGACTACTGTTCTTCTCCCATCCCGATGTCTATATCTCACATGACTGCCTTTTTGATGGACTTTTTGAAAACCAATCTTTTCTAAGATTCTGCACATCTCTCTTCCAGAAACAGGAGGAAGTTTTGTCATCAACTATAATATATAAAAATTCATATATAAACTCCCTTTCATATATTAAAATTGATATTAGAATTATGAAAACCAAACATCTTGATTTTACCGTATTGATTGAAAGGGATGAAGAAGGGATGTATATAGCAAAAGTTCCTGATATTCATGGATGTTATACACAAGGAAAAACAATTGCACAGGTTTTAGATAGAATCAAAGAAGCAATAGATGTTTGCATAGAGGCTGAGGCACAGGAAATCAAGCCACTTCAATTTATAGGTGTGCAGAGGATTAGCATTCCAGCATGACAAAATTTCTCATTTTTATAAAGTTCATTCAGAACAACCTCTTCTTTTTTATCAGATAGCCGACGCAGATTCCGAGAACGAGTGTTAGAACTAGAATTAGGACTATGTCTGCATAAGGCATCTGTGGTGAATGAATTGTTATCTGAGACGCCTCTTGAACTGCTTCCTTTGAAGCTACCTTTTCGTATCCAAGATTATATGATACCCTATCTGATACAATCCCCTGAATCGGTTGCATTATCAATTTTTCCAGATCAAGCAGAAATTTGTATGTAACAGCGAATAATGCTATTGCTGATGTGGCAAGTATTATCCAGACAGGTGTTTCATGTGGATTTACTATCCTGCTACCCTTGAATGTAAGTTTGTAATACTTCCACTTCATGCCCTTGTCAACCTGCTTTATCAATCCTGCAGCAACGAGCTTGTCTAAATGCTCTTTTATAGTTGATGGCGACATGTTAAGCGCTTCTGCAAGATCCGTGAGGGTGTGCTGTCTGTCATCCAATATCTTCAGAATTTCAATCCTTGTATCAACTGCCAATGCCCTGAAGGTTTCCCTGTCAAGCGTGATTTTTTCGTCCATCCTTCTGATATTACCTAATTTAAATTTGTAGCAATATTGATATTAAATTCCAACCCTTATGTAATAATGTCCTGAAGATTGCTCCCTTATTCAAAGTTGTCGTAAGGTTATAATAAACCCCATTGTTATCATCTGTTCCGGTATTATTTGCAGCATCCGTTGAACTTATGCTAAAGTAATATGTTGTATTTTCAGCCAGTTCTGTGAGGGTTATAGAGTGTGCAGTTGTCATATTCATATCTGTTTTGGTTTTGTTTAATGCCATATTTGTGCCATAAAATATTTCTGAATTACCAGATTCATCGGTGTTCCAGATTATAGTTGCCGAATTGTTTGTTATAAGGGATGTTGTTACATTGCTGATTAGGGGTGCTGTTTTATCTGGCACTGTTTTATTTTCCGGTGTACCAAAAGCATATACCATACCTCCACCGGCATTGTATCTGGAATTAACGAATACCAAGCCATCTGCGATAGCCGGGGAGGTAGGTGTCCAATGCGATTCTCCACCAAGATCATAACTCCAAATTAGTGTACCGTTGTATTCATCAAATACAAATAATTTTTCAGCAGTAAGGAATACTTTACCGTCCGCAACTGCCGGGGATGATTGTAACCAGTCATTGACAGAGAAATTCCATATGACTTTTCCAGTAGACTGGTTCAATGCAAAAAGTTTGCTAGAAGTATCAATAGCACTACCAGCAAATACCATACCGTCCGCAACTGCAGGTGTTGAGTATCCATTACCATAACTATAGTAATCTGCCTTCCAGATTATGCTACCATTATGTTCATCTAACGCATAGATACTACCCGCATCAACAAAAACAGTACCATTAACAATAGTTGGAGCTCCAAGTACAGAAAGACCATTAGTATTCTCCCAAATCAGAGCACCATTAGACTCATTTAGTGCACTAACACCATACCCGCCAATAAACACCATACCATCTGCAACACTAGGGTGCGTATAACCAATAATGTACTTGCCTATGCAATGACTCCAGATAGTATTTCCAGTAGACTTATTAAATGCATAAGCACATCCATCATAAGAGGTGATAAATACCTTATCATCATGTACTGCCGGTGATGCAACTACATAATCACCAAAACTCTTGCTCCAGATTAAACTACCATCACTTTCATTTAATGCATATAACCGCCCGGTTTTATATGGTCCGACAGAACCAACAAATACCATGCCATCTGAAACTGCCGGCGATGAATATACGGCATCAGCAACCGGATATTTCCAGATTAAACTCCCGTTGTATTCGTCAAAGGCATAGACATAATCCTGATTATCGTCGCCACATGAACCTGTGAATACCTTGCCATTTGCAACTGCTGGCGATGCACAAAGGCTTACTGCAGGCCCGGCTATAGAACTCCATAACAGTTTGGGGGCGTCTGGTGCATTGGATGTTGAGTGTCCAGTTCGTTGTAAATCATGGTGGAATGTCGGCCAATCATCTGCGGAGACTTCGATACTGCCAATCATATGAAAGGCAATAGCAACAATTAAAATCCAAAAAAATTCGTTTTTCATATCTATTTACACATACATCTGTTATCTAT
>JAKFXM010000176.1 GCA_021731385.1 Methanobacteriota archaeon | reverse complement strand
ATTTATTGAAATTTTAGGCATTAAAGCATACGATAGCGAATATTGAACTAGTGGATGAATGGGCAAAGGGCTAAGATATTGAAATTCAGATACTGCAAATCCTTTTTACAGCATCTATATCAACATCAAATCCCTTTTCTGCAAAAACGCCCTTGAACAACAAGAAATATTTAACTGTTGGAATCAAATTATTAATGCGAAACTCGAAGAGTTTCGCAGCTCCGAAGCGAAGCTTCGGATTAAATAAAACCCCAATATGCTTACAAAACGCATAATCCCATGTCTTGACTGCGACCTGTCAGTCCCGGAAGGACGGGTAGTAAAGGGAATAAAATTCAAAAGAGTCAAATATGCCGGAGAGCCTGCAGAACTTGCGGAAAAATACTACAAGGAAGGTGCTGACGAGATTGTTTTTCTTGACATAACCGCATCATATGAAAGGAGAGAGACCATGCTAAAGGTGATAGAGAAGACTGCAGAACGGGTATTTGTGCCCTTGACTGTAGGCGGAGGAATCAGAAACACCGAAGATATGAGAAAAATTCTTAATTCAGGTGCCGACAAGATAGCAATAAATACGGCAGCAATAAAAAATCCTAAATTAATAAGTGATGGTGCTAAAAGATTTGGAAGTCAATGTATTGTTGTAGCGATAGATGCTAAAAAGGAGGGAAATTCATGGACTTGCTATACCTATGGTGGAAGAAAACCTGCAGGAATTGATGCAGTTAAATGGGCAAAAAAGGTAGAGAAATTAGGGGCAGGAGAAATTCTTTTGACATCAATGGACAGGGATGGGACTAAATTGGGCTTTGATCTGGAATTAACAAAAAAAATTTCAGAATTTGTTAATATCCCGGTAATTGCATCAGGCGGTGTCGGAAGGTTGGAGCATTTTTATGAGGCATTTACAGATGGAAATGCAGATGCTGCTCTTGCGGCAAGTATCTTTCATTTTAGGGAATATTCAATTTCAGATGTAAAGAAATTTTTGAAGAAAAAGGGTATTCCTGTCAATCTCAACCTTCAGAGGGGTTGATACCTAAATTCCACTAAAGATGAAATTCAATCAAAGAGGGTTTTTCTTTACACTAGGGATAGTCCTGCTAATAATTCCCCTACTGTTCCTGATTGCATTCTATACGGAAACCTCAAAAACCAAAACGGATGATGCAATAGGAAAGATACGCTGTGATGAGGTCCATTATTTTGTCGAGGATGTTAGAAAGGATATGACAAGGGCCGTAGCAATCTTTGGGAGACGGGCTGCAATTTTTGCAATAGATTATCTGGCAGTTAATGGCCCGCTTGAGAATTATACATTCAGGTGCAACGATCTTTGCGATGTAGATTGCAACAAATTCTCGTATAACAATAACGAATCACGGGCAGCAATAGCGGAGTTGATTCTGTGCGGGACGATAAATGCAACTAATGTCACCTATATGGTAAACCATACTATGAGAGAGTGGAGCGATAAGATACAAACAAGGGGGGAGGAAATGAACATGGTTGTAAATATAACAACAACAGGCATTACAATAGTTCAGATCAGCCCCTGGGAATTTACCACAATAATAGACGCAAAATTCAAGGTTTCTGATAAAGCAGGTATGTGCTTTTACAGAGAGACGCCCATTGAGGTCATGTCAAATACATCCATAATCGGATTGGAGGATCCATTATACCTGCTTGCTACGGAAGGACGTTCCATAAAATACATTTATGACTGCTATGCCACAATAAATCTCACATCCCTTATTATTATAAAGAACGACAGCCTGGGAAGCGGAAATGCAACAGGGAATGTTATTCTGTATTCAACAATACAGGACGAATCTACAGAAACATACTGCACAGACAATGGAGATTCTGTCAATACGAAAATACTCATAATTGACACAGCATTCGGGAATTGCAACTCATTTGAGGATATTTGCTTCAATTCAAGTTCGCAGTACCATTTCGCGGGGGTAGTGGATTATAACAAGAATAATCCGGAAAATAGTTTTGTCGGAAAGTGTGGCATAACCATACCCTGGGTCTGGAACAGTGGTGATATAAACCTTAGTGATGGTGATTGCATATCCATAAACAATAATACGAAATCGATCAACTTAGGCACCCAAAGTGACAAAATAAACACTACATGTTACTATGTGAGCAATATAACGGAATACGGCGGGAATTACTCGGTAATTTATCCAAACGGACCATCATTTTTTGACAGGCTTGACGGTAGATATAATCTTTCCGATAAATATGCAAATCAGTCAAAGGCTTATTTCAACAACACCATGATAGGCATCGAGACATTTGTGGATTTATATGAATTATTGTACCTTGGAATTCTGCCTTATCAAAATGCCACATGGGTAGATTATTTATACTGGAAAAATATCCCCGGCAATGGTGTTGTTGGATCCTGCCCGTCTGGTCCCTATACCTTCAAATTAGACTGTCCGCATATGGAAAGGTATAACTACAGTGCTCTTCGGGGTTGCTAACTAGGTATTTTATTCTCTAACACAATATTTAATTCATAGGATAGAATTCTGCATCTTAGAATGAATCTCTTCAGAGGAACGCATGTACTGCCAGGGAGCACAGAAGATTTTGATGAGATTTGTAAAAAAATAGGCATTTCCTTCACAGGGGCTATGAGATTTCTTGGAAGTACCGATGGAGGATTTTATCTGGCGGACCTTCTTGTCAGAAATGGAAACATCATTGGAGCATCATTTGAAGACCTAAAGAAAAGGACGGTAACCTTTAAGGAAGACGCCATAGGTGAGATAAAGAAGAGATTCATTGGTTCTGTTGGTACCCTTGATGTTTATGCATTTAGTGAGGATGATATGAAAATCGTTATGATGAACAACAATGAGGCCATATTTGACCTATACTCCCAGCCGATTCCTTTATCTGCAATTGGTGTGAAGATCAAGCAAATGAATATGGAGGTGCTTGAACCAACATCAAAGGGGACTAAAAATCTGGGAATTAAACCAAAAGAAAAATTCAATTTTGGAGGAATCTTTGGGGTATTTAAAGGAAGGAAGAAACAGGATAGGGTATTGGGGGGGGAAATAGAGAAACCTGATACAGATAAGCATATTGATAAAATCCAGGTTGCAGGAACAGGTTCCGGGGATGACAAAGCGGTAA
>JAKFXM010000029.1 GCA_021731385.1 Methanobacteriota archaeon | reverse complement strand
CTAAAAATTGTCCATAACTTTTGAATAAATCTTTATAATCAAATGGTGCATTAAAATAAGGTGGGGAAGTTACAGCTAAATGAACGCTACCATCAGGTATTTCACTCATATCCATACAATTGCCAATTATCAGTTTATGATTTGTTGTCATTGTTTTTCTCTATTAAACCCATCAACCGCCTCCGCAGTATTTTTCAGCAGTCTGAAAGCTAAATCCTGATCTGGCCATGAACCCAGTCCACAGTCAGGTCCTGCATATTTTATGTTTTCATTGAATAATCTCCAGGCATTTTCTAGCCTTTTCTCTATGTTTTCTGAATTTTCCGTCTTGTCAATCATCTCACTGAAATTCCTCGTCTTCCAGACATCAATTCCTGATTTCTCATTGAAATCCGCTGCAATTCCGGAGATATTGGTTCTTGAAATTCCAATTCTGAGGAATTTGTCATAACTCTCAAGTTCCCGTTTGTCTATTTCCCCCAATACATCTGGATTCTCTGCCGATTCTATTCCGATAATCTTTATCCCTTCCGTCTGGTAAATCTTACCTATCTCCCTTGTTGAATGAAGGTGTATCTGGACATCAAGATTTTTTGCAGGTTTGACTGAAATTTCAAGTGATTTTATCAGGTCTTCGTCATCCATGATAATGTTTGGATTTAACCCAAGGCTCGGCTCGTCTATGCAGATTACCTTTGTCTTTATATATTCTTTTCTTATTATGGAATTTTCTACAAATCTGGAAATGCTCCTTCCGAGATTTCTCAACAAGTCGCCCTGAACATGCGAACCTATCTTCTTGAGGTATAGCTCAAGTGGCCCTGTAACGCAGACCCTTAATTCAAGAGCCTTTCCCGTCAAATCAAAATTTTCCTTTGCAACAGAATCAATTGCATCAATCTCCGGAATTCTTGCAAATTCGGATTTTACGACCCACGGCTCCCCGGCATCATGGAAATTCTCAGAAAGCCTGAAAAACTGCTCGGTCATCTCCTGAACCTGCGGATAATTCGGGCATAGAATTCCGGAATCTATCTTTTTCTGCATTATTTCTGAGACTATTCTTGCGAATTTTTCAGAATCCTGCTCAGAAGCCTTTTTGCAGGCTATATTGAATGCTATATCCTGGATTTCGGCCTTTTCTATATCCTCAGGCAGAGGGAAACTCCCTATGTCATCTGAAATTACATTAGGCATTCTTAGAGATATGAAATTTAGTTTTGGGTATCAAAACCCTTTAGAAAAGGGTTTTGGAGGGAAAGACCCCCTATGTCATCTGAAATTACATTAGGCATGTTATAGGTATTTATTTGGATTCTGATGATAAATTAATCTCTCCTGAATCTTTCAAGGACGACTTTTAGTTTTCATATTCCTGAGATCACCTACTATCTCTTCTTATCATAAAAGACCCCAAGAATATCAGGACAGGGAATATCTCAAGCCTCCCAATCCACATCAAAGCAATCATTGTAAATTTCCCTATAACAGGCATATTAAACCATGCATCCCCGGATACCGGGGAAAGTCCTACACTGCCCATCGCTGACAAACTCAGATATAGTGAGGAAAGCGTACCATATCCAAGTGATGCAATTATCAATCCTCCAATAACCGCGATTATCAGATATGCAAAGGACATTCCAAGGGATCCAATTATCTCATCACCCCCAAGAGCCCTGCTACCTATCTTCATCCTAACAATGGCTGTTTTTGGCAGTATTAACTTCCTTAGGTTATAGTGTATCAATTTTATAATTACGACTAAACGGAGCAGTTTTATGCCCCCCGAAGTAGAGCCGTAAAAACCGCCGATATACATTAATAACATCAGAATAGCCTGTGAAAATTCTGGCCATTTTCCTATATCTGCTGTTGAAAATCCGGTAGTCGTCAGGGAGGATATGGTATGAAATGAGCCTTCTCTGATTATGTCAATTATAGATTTTGAAGTATCATGGAGATATAAATTTAATGTTATAACAAGCATAGCAACGAGCAATAAAGCCAAAAATGCTTTGAATTCTACATTTCTTAGGACTGTCTTATATTCACCATTGAATATTCTAAAATGCAAGAGAAAACTAATTGACCCTATTAACATAAAGATCATCAATATGAATTCTATCAGGGGGTTGTGAAAGTATGCAATACTGTCTGTATGCCTTGAGAAGCCACCTGTGGCAAGGGCTGCAAATGAGTGGTTTATTGCATCAAACATCCCCATTCCTGCAATAAAGAGCAGAACTATACAGGCAAGTGTATAAACAAAATATATCTTCCATGTCTCGATGACTGTATTCTTTATGCTTGGCTTTATTCTCTGTTCTCCTCTTTCTGAGGAGTAATAAACCATTGCAACCGTACCTTTTCTCATAAATACGGCTAATGCAAGAACAACAATGCCAATCCCCCCCACCCATTCAGTAAGACTTCTGTAGAAGAGTATGTCCTGGGGCGTGTTATCAACATTCCTTATCATTGTAAACCCCGTTGCCGTCCATCCGGATATGCTCTCAAAAAAAGAATCTGCAGGATTAAGAATTCCTCTGATTAGAAAGGGTAGTGAACCAATAACCGGTATCATCAGCCATACCATGGCAACTGTAATCATTGCATGTTTTGTTCTTGTCGTTCCCTCAGATCTCAATCCCTTTAGAACATGGTAGAGAATATAAAAGATTACTGCAGGTACAACAAATGCTGAAATTTCTTTTATTATATGAATGGCGTCATAATTA
The DNA here is from genome assembly GCA_021731385.1 of Methanobacteriota archaeon. Classification (GTDB taxonomy): domain Archaea; phylum Altiarchaeota; class Altiarchaeia; order IMC4; family QMZM01; genus JAKFXM01. Next base: position 429 of record JAKFXM010000029.1, on the reverse strand, counting down.
CTTGAATAATATAGAGTTACTGCTATTGGAACCAGCATAATAAAGGAAACTACCTCAAATATATGGCTTGCATCCTTTAATGCAATCCTAATGTCCTCGAGATCTATGTAAGGCATATAAACAACTGTCGGCTAAAGCCGACAGTTTTTACCCGACAACTTCGTTGTCGGAGCTTCGACACCAAAGGTGTCGAATTAAAAGGGGCAGATTCAGTGCGTCTGAGTAATCTGAAATTCAGAGAATCTCGGGGCTTCGATTCTCCAATCTGAAAAATTTCCAGTCTGAAAATGCCATAGGCAAATTTGAGCCAACGGCTCAATCAGAAGAAAATTGGATTAATTATTTTATTGCATAGAGATAATATAATAGAACAGAGTCTAAGGATGCCAACAGTAGAGTTTGATTTTGTAGAATTGACCGGCCTCATAG
>JAKFXM010000119.1 GCA_021731385.1 Methanobacteriota archaeon | reverse complement strand
TGACAAGAAAAATTTCCTTTCAGGAAATTTTTGTGCAAGAAAAATTCGCTATGCGAATTTTTGTGCCCAATTTCTGCCAAAGGCAGAAATTCGGGCCCAATCAGAGCTCTGCTCTGATTCGGGCAACAAGAAAAATTCGCAGAGCGAATTTTTGTGCCCGAAAAATCGCAGAGCGATTTTTGGGCCCAATTTGCTTTCAGCAAATTCGGGCCCAATTAGCGAATTTGTCGCTAATTCGGGTGAAAAAATTTATCTTTGGTAGCCTTATTATACTATATCTACTTGCCATTTCAGCATGTGCTGAGAACAATATCATCTATGTAAAGTCTGATTCTTCATGGAGGGCGACATCAGGGATACAACCCGGATCGAATTGGGCAAAAACCGAATTTGATGATTCCTCTTGGGCAAGCAGTTCAGCAAAGTGGGCAAATAATCCATGTTCTGTCGAGGGTTGTGAATATATAACTGCTTGTACTATAAGCTGCACGGATTGGATGTGGCAAGGGGATACATGTGATAATTGTTCTAGATATTTCCGGAAGGAGATACTCGTACCCGGGGATATAGAATCTGCAATGATAAAAATTGCAGCAGATGATGCATATTTGCTGTATATAAACGGAAATCTCGTAGTTGATGCAAGGAATATAGCATATGGGGCAGCAAAAACCTATGAAATTGCAGATTATCTACACAAGGGATCCAACATTATGGCAATAAAGGTATATGAGAAGCAGAATTACGAAGGTGTTGTAGTTAACGGCGAGATTAGATTCAAATCCATTGATCCTGTTATAAATCAAATGCAATCAAAACTGGATATTTTGCAATCTCAGGTCAATACCCTAACCGAGGATAAAAAGAGATTAAATGCCCAGGTTGATACATTGAATGGGCAGGTTAATGGTCTCAATTCCAATAAGGAGAATCTGGTTAATCAGATCAACAGTTTGCAATCACAACTGATATCGTCAAGTAACACAAGAGAGGAACTCGAGAGGAAATTATCCCAGCAGAGGATGATAAATCTTATTCTTATAGTTATACTGATATTGTTCATGGTGATATGCCGCTATCTCCATCTGCAGAATAAGAAACTGTATAGAAAGCCCACTCTAAGTTCCGTACCTCTCAAAAAAGAGGAAGGTAAGAAATAGTTTTTGTAGTTTAGAATTCAAAAGTTGTCCATCAGTAGCTCAGCCTTTTCTTTTAGAAAAAGAAAAGGCTGGCGAAAAGAAAAAGGAATTTCACTTCGTGAAATTCGATTGAATGAGTTTAATGTGTAATTTGTCCATCAGTAGCTACCCTAATCATCCTAGTAATATCAGTCTGGGTCGGTATCATCACCTGAACATTATATATTACGGAATGCAAGGTTATAAGCACTATCCTGCAGTTATTACCCCTTCCCCCTCACCAACCTTTAGCAATGACTGCAATTCGGCCTTTAGTTCATTCAGTTTGCTGCTTATCCTCTGCTCCTGTTTTTCAAGAATCTTTATTCTTGTGCTTACTGTCTCCTTATTGTCATTAAGTTTCTTCTCGCTGCCTTCCTTGTTTGTCTCGATCAACAGGGGGCCAATGGCCTCATAAATATTTTCATCATTTAATTTTCCCAATTCGGCCAATGCATTGTCGATATCTGTGGACTGAAGCATCAACTGCTGCTTTTGCATGGACATCATCTGTAACTGACTCTGAAGCCCCTGAAACTGTGCAAGTTTATCCTGAATTTCCTTGGGAATTTGTTCCATTTGTATTATTATTTAACAGGTCACAGCACATAATTACCCATCTGAGATAGGTATTTAATGCTGCACGAAGCGCATACAAATCATCTGATTTTATTCTGATTTTTAAAAGACCGCTACTTTCATAATCTAAATCTATTTTCGATCTATTAAACTCGCACTCAGCTTCAATTCCAATAGATCTACAGCAGATATCCGAGATGTCCTCCGGAATTTCAAGTTTTATCGTTAATTCATTCATGCTATCTGGCAATGACGGTCTTTGTAACCGGTGGTCTCTTTTTTACCCATATATTAGATCTTTTTTCCTTGCACTTTGTGCATTTAAGCTTATGTTTTATAAGATAATCATATTCTACTTCACTCCCACACTCAAAACATGCATATGTCATTTTGAACTATCGCTATTAATTCCCATCTTCTTTTCAGTTGTTGTGAAATACGCCCCACCGGCAAATTTTAGTCTGCAGAACCCGCATTTCCATATACCCGAACCCTCTTTTTTAATGTATCTGCCACAATTAGGGCACGCATTTCCCTTTTCGCTATCCTCAATCCGGCGAACTTCATATCTTATCTTCCTTCCTATCCGTGGACCGTATCTGCCTAGACTCCCAACCTTTTTAGTATGACTATACATTCCCTATAAAATATAGATTTATTGTATAAATACTACCTCAATTCACCTCTGAAGTATTCTATTGTTTTCGTAAGCCCCTGTTCCAGAGTACATTTTGGTTCCCACCCAATAATCTGTTTTGCCTTCGTTATATCCGGCCTCCTCCGGGTAGGGTCATCCTCCGGCAATGGTTTTAATATAATTTCTGATTTGGAATTCGTCATTTTTTTTATTATCCTCGCAAGTTCAATTATGGTAAATTCCCTTGGATTTCCAAGATTAAAGACATTTCCCCTGCCGTTTTCATTGAACATCGCTTTTTTTATGCCGTCAACCATATCAGAAACATAGCAGAAGCTTCTGGTTTGTAACCCATTACCATATACTGTAATAGGTTCATTTTTAAGTGCCTGAACTATGAAATTGCTGACAACCCTGCCGTCGTTTGCCTTCATTCTTGGGCCATATGTATTGAAAATCCTGACAATCCTGACATCTGTATCATATTCCCTAAGGAAGCCCATGGTTAATGCCTCGCCAAACCGTTTTGATTCATCGTAGCATGACCTTGGACCTACAGGATTTACATTGCCCCAGTAGGTTTCCTTCTGCGGGTGTTCCAAGGGATCACCATAAACCTCCGATGTGGAAGCAAGTAAAAATTTGGCATTATCCTTCCTTGCGATCTCAAGCATGTTATAGGTTCCCTCGGAATTTGTCCTAAGGGTATGTATCGGGAATGCCTGATAATCGGGAGGTGATGCCCTTGATGCAAGATGGAATATAAAATTCACATCATCCAATTTCAATGGTTCTATTACT
>JAKFXM010000051.1 GCA_021731385.1 Methanobacteriota archaeon | reverse complement strand
TTCTGTTAGCGGTGTTGAACTTCTAGGTATAAAAATCAGGGCAGCATTGGCATCTTTTGAAACTGCTGCAAGATATGGTTTAGAATTCCCATCTGGCACAAATCTTGAAACATCTGCATGGAAAGAGGCACAAACTGGCAAAGAAACATGCCCACAATGCCTAAAGAAATCGGATAGGGAAGTATTACTTAATGAATGCTGTCCGTGGTGTGGTTGGGAAAGCGCAATGGCTAAAATGGTTTCTCTACAGAAGTAACATGACCAGTATAGAACTTGAGGATGAGGATTTAAAAACCAGCCTATTAGGTCTTGTTGTTGCTTTAATAGAGATAATAAAGGATACACTAAATCTGCAGGCGATTAAGAGAATGGAAAAAGGAAATCTAAGTGATGAAGAGATTGAAAGGTTAGGAAATGCACTATTTAATTTAGAAAGGGTGATAGATGAGATAAAAGAGGAGTATGCTATTAAAGAGGCAGTGAAAAGTGTTAGAGAAGGGCTTGACACCAGCGTTGAAGATATTTTGGGGATAGAAAAAATGGAAAAAATATTAGAACAGATTGGGGATGGAGTCAGAAACAGTTGAAGAAGGGCTGTTAGGTGGAAGGTATTTGTATTGTATCATTGATTCTGGTATTTTATATAATTTCGGCAGGATTGGCATAGAAGGAGAGGACGTTTATACAATTCCATACATGGATATTGGTGTTGTGGTGCATAATTGTAAACCCGTTGTATATGAATCAAAAGATGAAAATGTGATTATTGATTATGTACAGAAACACAACAACGTGGTTGATGTTGTTTTTAATAAATTTGATTGTGTTGTTCCTCTGAGATTTAATACGATAGTAAAGGAAAAGGATTGTAATTCAAATGAGGTAGTAGAAAAATGGCTTGCTGAGCAGTATACTGACCTAAAAAGAAAACTGAAGGAACTTCAGGGTAAAGAGGAGTATGGTATTCAGGTATTTATAGATAAGGAAGGATGTATTAAAGAAATTCTTAGTAAAAGCCAAAGGATTATCGAATTAAAGGAGAAGATTGAAGTACCACAATCCTCTGGCCATGCTCACCTATACAAGCAAATGGTAGAGAAAGTGATTAGGAAGGAACTTGAAGAAATGAGTAGTAAGTTAGCAAAGGATGTGTATTCTTTAATAAAAAAATATAGCACAGATACAAGATTAGAAAAAACAAAGAAGGTTGATGAGAAAAAAATAATGCTGTTAAATGTTCCGTGCCTTGTGGAAAAAGGGGGTGTAAGGGGATTTAGGGAGGAATTGGAAAAATTGGGCATTAACAACCTTTATATTCGCATCACCGGACCATGGGCGCCATATTCTTTTGTATAATCCTTATATGTTTCAAAAACTAAGACCATTGGAAGATGAGAAATTAGTACTTAGGGATCAGGGGCTTTTTCAACAAATGGTTTCTTGGAAGCCGGGTTATTTTTATCTAACAACAAGAAGGATTATCTTCGCCCAAGGTGAAAAGATTGTATTTCAAGGGTATTTAGAAGACCTAGAAGAAGTTGACATTGTGAAAAGAAGGTGCATTCTTTCAAAAATGGTTAAGCAACTTAGGATTATTTCCCATAGTAGAGTCAATTTCATTGCTATAAGAAGGGTTGAGAATTGGCTTAATGAAATCTACAAGGCGTTTATTGAGTATGGCTTCGATGGAACTGAAAAATGAGGATTCTGCACTTGTAGAGTTATTAGATAGGGTATTGGAAAAGGGGCTTGTTGTTCAGGCAGATATTGTTGTAACACTTGCTGGCATACCATTGTTAGCAGTTAATCTAAGGGCTGCTCTTGCAAGTATGGAGACTATGATAAACTATGGTATGATGAAGGAATTGGATGAAAAGATAAGAACACAGAGCAGGGTGTTAGAGGAAAAATGTAGTGCCTAACTTTTAATTTTTCTGATTTAAATTCTGAATACAAATATAATATCCATGAAAAAATGTACAAGTTGCGGGATAGAGGTAGTGGATAGGTATACGGAATTCAAGTGCCCGAATTGCGGCAAGACAGAGATTGTTAGATGCAGGTCTTGTAGGGTTTTAGGTACTAAATATGTCTGCGGTAATTGTGGATGGACGGGGCCATGAGGTTCTTGATGCTCTGTAATTTTGATTACAGAGCAGTAAAAATTTTGCGTAGCAAAATTTTCTTGAGGATAGACTCTAAAAATCCGGAAAAAGATCGCATAGTCTTTGTTGCTAAGGCAATAAAGGAAGGAAAGATTGTAATATATCCGACAGATACTGTTTATGGGATTGGTTGCGACATAAATTCTGATTCTGTAAAAAGGATTTTTGAGATAAAGAAAAGAAATTCAGAGAAACCTCTTTCTATTGCTTTTTCCGATTTTGACATGGCTAAAAAATATGTCTTTCTTGAAGAAAAGGATGAAAGATTCATAAAAGAACATATCCATGAGCCATATACTTTTATAGTTGGGAAAAAGAAAAATGTGCCAGATATTGTTACATCAGGGAAAGAGGGGGTGGGGGTAAGGATAATAGACCATGTAGTTACTAGAGGGATAATAGACGCTGTTGGTATTCCGATAATAACAACAAGCGCAAATATATCAGGTAGAAAGCCCCCAAGAAGTGTTGAGGAGATAGACGATGAAATAAAAAGAGAAGTAGATATTATCATTGATTCCGGGCCCTGTAGGGTTGGTAAACCCTCAAAGATAATTGATTTGAGGAGTAGAGAGGTTTTGAGAGAATAGAAGTTAGGCACTACATCCCAACTGAATCCCTTATCCAATCCAGAAATTTCTCATCGCCTTCAGAGATATTAATACTTATAATTTCAGGAAGTTCATAGGGGTGCATCTCCTTCATTCTTTTCTTTAATTTTTTAAAATTATTTCTTGTTGTTTTGCACATGAGCATGAACTCTGATGTTTTCTCTACCTTATTCTTCCATCTATATACGGAGCTTACAGGGAAATAATTCACGCATGCGGCAAGTCTTTCTTTAATGAGAATATCTGAAATTTTTTCCGCGTCTTTTTTGTTTTTAACAGTAGTATATAGTATCAGAAACATCTTATCCTATAATTTCCAGACTGAAATCCAGGGATGGGGCAGAATGTGTTAGAATTCCAATAGATAATACATCAACACCGGTTGACGCATAATCCTCCAAATTATCTAGATTTATCCCGCCCGACGCCTCTACTA
>JAKFXM010000028.1 GCA_021731385.1 Methanobacteriota archaeon | reverse complement strand
TATAGTACTGAAGGCTGCAAGGGTCGGAATTCCGTTGGTTGTATCCAATACCGCCCCCTTTTCAAGGGCAATAAAAATTGCAGAGAAATTAAATGTCGCACTTGTTGTATTTGCAAGGAAAAAGGAATTTACGGTTTATTCGGGGTTTTGGAGGATTGTGGAGTAAATGCCCTGCCTTCAAATACAATATTAATGCAAATCCTTCGCAATATACAAAACATCCGAAAACAATGAACTTGCAGTCTCCTCTGCACCAGCGCCATGACCAATCACAGTGATGTTCTTTGCTATGTCTGTATGGAGCATTATCGCATTTAACGGGCCCGATACATTCAGCGGATTATTTACGGGAATAAGTCTCGGAGAGACTTCAAGTTTTCCGGCATCGCCAATTAGTTTTATGACATAATTGTGTTTCTTCGCAATATCTACTGCTTCTGGTGTTATATCGGTAATCCCCTTTATCTTAACATCCCTGAATGAGACATTTCTGTTCATCAATGAATTTGCAAGTATCACAATCTTAACTCCGGTGTCAATTCCGTTTATGTCGTAACTTGGGTCGGATTCCGCAATTCCCAATTCCTGAGCTTCCTTCAAAGCGGAATTTATATTTACGCCCTCTTCAAACATCTTCGTAAGTACATAATTGCTTGTACCGTTCAGAATTCCATGGATTGACTCTATCTTATTTATGTGCAGTGTTTCCCTGCAGAGATTTATAAGGGGAATTGCACCCCCGACGGTTGCTTCGAACATCAATTTCAGATTCTTCCTTTCAGCAAGATTTTTCAACTCCGAAAATTTCAGGGCAATTGGTGCTTTGTTTGATGTAACTACATGCCTTCCATTTTTGAGTGCAGTCTTTATATGGCTCAGCCCGGGTTCTCCGGTTTTTATATTTCCCGGGGTTACTTCAAGAATGACACCGGAATCTATCCTCTCAATTATGTCGGGACTTTTCATGGATGTCCAGTTGTTATGCCTATCCAATCTTTTGCTGTCTAATTTTAGTACAGAATCGGGGTTTATGCCCTTTTCATCTACGATACTGCCGTTAACCTCGCATATTGCAGAAATCTTCAGGTCAACATCAAAATTCTTTTTTATGAATCCATGCTTTGCCTTTAGGACACTGACAAAACCCCTCCCTATAACGCCAAACCCCACAATTGCAATTTTTAATGTTTTCAATTTAATTTCAATTATTAAATTCAATTTAACGACCTTATCAGCAGGAATTTCTTCTCATCGCATATCCCATCTATTGCCCCAAGTAGTTCATCAATCTTTTTTTCATCAACATCCACATTCATAATCACTGATGACTTTTCCTCAGGAGATGGCATTACCACATCAATATCTGAAACTAGCCCAACAGTATTTATCCTGTCTATCGTATCCCTTATATCTGTGTCAATCACATGCCCTACAAGGATAAAGGAAATTGTCTTTTTGGAATAATATTTTTTGCCTTCAAGTTTTATATCTGAGATTCTGACCTTCTCTGCCCGGAGGGATTTCCTTATAAGGTCCAAAGAGGCCTGATCATGCACAGTGAAACTTATCTGCACTGAAACCCGGTTCTTTTCGCCCCTTGAGTGAAGAACACTAATTATATTCCCTCCATGACCGGAAATCGGTTCTAACGCCCGGATTAAACTTCCGGGGACATCCTTTAATTCAAGCAGCATGTCGACTTTCATTTTTTATTTCTTACCACCTCGGAAATTCCATCCCCCATGGTTATATGGTCAACTATAATCCCTGCATCCTTAAGTATCTTCAGCCCTTCTTTGTCTACATATTCACCGCTTGTTACAACCCTTCTAATTCCGGCATTGACTATCAATCTTGCGCATATCTTGCAGGGGTAGGCGTTTATATAAAGTGTTGAGCCAAGGCTGCTCTTTCCGGCCTGAATCAGGGCATTTTGCTCTGCATGCACTGCTGGACAAATATCATGACCTTTCCCGCTTTCTATCCTCATAATATCCTTGATGCAGCCAATCTCATTGCAATGCGGGGCACCCCTGACGACACCATTATAACCTGTTGCAACTATCTCGTGTTTTTCATTTACGATTACTGCTCCGAAGTTATGCCTGCTGCATGTTGACCTCAATGCAACATCCTCTGCTATCCTTGCAAAATACTCATCCCATGTTGGCCTTGTCATTTCTTATATTTAAAAATGAAATCGTAATACTAATCTTATTTAAATTTAAAGATATAAATTCGGTGATCAAAATGGTAGAAATGGGCAAAAAAGTAGCTGAGATGAAGGACCTTAAGGCCGGCAGGTATGTTATTATAGACAATGAACCCTGTAGGGTTGTTGATGCTGTGCATTCAAAGCCCGGAAAGCACGGAGGCGCAAAAGCGCGCATTGATGCGGTTGGTCTGTTTGACAACCAGAGAAGAAGTCTAATGGGTCCGGTGAGCATGAATGTTGAAGTTCCGGTAATCAACAAGAAGAGTGCCCAGGTTTTGAGCTTAGTCGGGGATAATGTACAGTTGATGGACATGGAAACCTACGAGACGTTTGAACTTAAAAAGCCAGAGGATTTCGAGGGGGAATTAACACAGGGTGCTAATGTTATCTACATGGAAGCGATGGGTAAAAGGAAGATTCTTCAGATGCAAGGTTAGTAACCTTTTACTGAATCTTTCTACCATCTAAAACAGAGTATATCTCCGTTACAGTGAGTATTATGGCTGACTTTATAGGTATCATCTCCCCAAACCTCTTCTTAACCTCTTTTGAAATTAGATTAAACCATTTTCCTTCTGTAAGTATCTCTATATCCCCCTTGAATTGCCATCCATTTCCCCCTCCTTTTTCCCACTTAAGCAGATCACCCGGTTCTACCTTCATCTCCCCATTCTTTATAGGTTTCCATCTCCTGTAGACCACAGTGGTTAGACTTGCTTTGGGATTTTCCTTCATATTATTATAGGTCTTTAGCAGGGTGCAGTCAGCTATCAGGATTTTATCCCTGTCAATGACCTTTACCATGCTCATCGGAACTACATTTGGAATTCCATTTTTGCCTGCAGTTGCCAGGTAGCACATTCTTTTCGGGAGTAACCTATCAAATTCGTCATCATACATGTCCTCAATAGCATTTTTCATTTCTTCGGTAAATTCCACCATTTTTTATCACCTTATTTTTTTTATTTTGGCCTTTTGGCTAACATCAATAATTCCAAC
>JAKFXM010000209.1 GCA_021731385.1 Methanobacteriota archaeon | reverse complement strand
GGATAGGTCCGGGGGAAGTTTTGCTAAAGATGATGGCAAGTGGCATCTGCGGCAGTGATGTCATGGAGTGGTATCGGGTTAAAAGGGCGCCGTTGGTTCTGGGCCATGAAGTCACAGGTGAGATCTCTAAGGTTGGTGAAGGTGTAAATTATAAGGTGGGGGATAGGATATTTGTATCCCATCATGTTCCCTGCAATAAATGCCACTACTGTAGAAATGGACATCATACGGCCTGCGAGACACTGCATAAAACAAATTTCTATCCCGGGGGATTTGCAGAATACATAAAGGTGCCGAGGATAAATGCGGAAACCGGGGTTTATCCACTGCCAGACACTCTTTCGTTTGAAGACGGAACCTTTATCGAGCCTTTGGCATGCGTTGTGCGCGGGCAAAAACTGGCAAATATCCTGAAGGGGGATACGGTGTTAGTCCTGGGATGCGGTATCTCAGGATTACTGCACATACAACTTGCAAAATCCGCCGGTGCAGAAAAAATCTTTGCAACCGACATGAATGAATTCCGCCTTAAAATGGCAAAAAAATCCGGTGCTGATGAAGTAATTGATGCAAAGGATGATGTTCCCTCAATTTTAAAAAAATTAAATGAAAACAGGCTTGCAGATAAGGTAATAGTCTGTGCTGGTGCACTTCCTGCAGGAATTCAGGCGTTGAAGTCAGTTGATAAAGGCGGAACAATCCTGTTCTTTGCAGTGCCTGAACCCGATAAGAATCTTCCCGTACCAATAAACGAATTCTGGAGGAATGAGATAACATTGATGACATCATATGGTGCTGGTCCTGATGATCTTAAAGAGGCGCTTGAAATTATTTCAAAGAATAGGGTAAATGTGCATGACATGATAACACACAGGTTTAAGCTTGAAGAGGCAGGGTTGGGCTTTAAGATTGTTGCAGAGGCAAAGGAGTCGATGAAGGTTATACTGTTTCCGTAAAAATGAAAGTAAAAATAGGCAAAAGGATAAAGGACTACAGAACAGTATGGTGGGATAAGGAAATAGTGAACATGATAGACCAGACCAAGCTTCCGGGAAAATTTGAAATTTATAAAGCAGAAAATTACAGGGAAACCGCAGATGCCATAAAGAATATGGTTGTTCGGGGTGCTCCTGCGATAGGTGCAACAGCAGCCTTTGGGATGGCTCAGGCAGCATTGGAATTTACCGGTTCTGATTTTGAAAAATTAAAACTTCTCATGAAAAATGCAGAGAAAATAATAACAGAGACAAGACCTACTGCATACGACCTTTTTCATGCTGTAAATTTCGTAAAGAAAAATATCAAGAATTTCGATTCTGTAAAAGAGGCAAAAGAAAAAGCATTGATTGCAAGCCAGGAATATGCTGACAAAAGTGCAGAGAACTGCAGGAAGATTGGAAAATCCGGAGAAAAACTGATAAAAGATAACTTCAATATCCTGACGCACTGCAATGCCGGGGCTTTGGCATGTGTGGACTATGGAACTGCTATTGCACCAATCAGATTTGCCCACTACAATAAAAAGAAGATTCATGTCTTTGTTGATGAGACAAGGCCACGGCTTCAGGGAGCTAAGCTTACTGCATGGGAACTTGCGCAGGAGAGAATTCCCCACTCCATAATTGCAGACAACGCCGCAGGATATTTCATGCAGAATGGAGAAATTGACATCGTGATTGTTGGCGCCGACAGGATTGCAGGGAATGGTGATGTCGCAAATAAAATTGGGACATACGAGAAGGCGGTTCTTGCAAAAGAGAATGGAATTCCGTTCTATGTTGCGGCGCCGTTAACGACATTTGACATGAATTGCAAATCAGGAAAAGATATTGTGATTGAGGAAAGGGATATGAATGAAGTCCTTTATATTGATAAAATCAGAATTTCCCCGAAAAATTCAAAAGCGAGAAATCCGGGGTTTGATGTAACGCCTGCGAGGTATATTAAGGGGATTATTACAGAAAGGGGGATTTTGAAGGCTGGAGAAGTTAGAGGGATTTAAGTAATTAAAATTTGAAAAATGGTTAGAGTTTGGAAAATAGGGAGTGAGCCAGGTATTTCCAAGGCCAAATTTAGAAAGGCCGCGATAGTCGAGAAAAATGGATTTAGTGCAATCGGTTGGTCTGAATTAGGTGATTCAAGTGACGTAGTTAACATAGATGCAATTCAAGACAGATTAGTATCGGCTTATCCTGATGATTATACCAAAGGGCACAAAAATACCAAAGATAAAGCGCATGAGATTTGGTACTTTTCTCATGAAATCGATAGTCAAGATATAATTCTTCAATATTTTTCGAAAAATGAGGTTTATATCGGTAAAGTTACGAAGCCATATTACTATGTTCCAACCAATAAAGATTATTGGGTGCCTCACCGTATAAATGTTGAATGGCAAATGGAAAGTAATGATAAACCAAAACCTTTCAAAGCAGATTTTCATGATTGGGAGGATACGATTCATGAAGTTACATTAAGCGATTTGTCAAGAGAGATGGATGAGGAACTAAGAGGTTTCATCTCAGATGTTCTGAATAGAAAGAAGTATGGTTCGGGACTAATAAAAAGTGTGGGAGAACCAACAATAGATACAAAAAAAATAATTGAAGATGACACAGATGAAAATACTGAGAAACGATTTAAAGATGTTGATAAGACCCTTAAATCTAAGAGTCCTGATGTTCTTGAAGGTATAGAAAGGGTTAAAGAAGCCGTGTTTATTAGTAAATCCCGAAATAGAAAAATTATTGATGATAAAAAATGGAATTCTAATTACACCTGCGAGGTCTGCGGATTTAACTTTGAGAAAATGTATGGAGATATAGGCAAGAAATTTATTGTTGCACATCACTTGAGGCCTATAGGCACCAGAGGAGAGAAAGGAGAAATAACAAGACAGGAAGATATTGCGTTAGTATGTGAAAATTGTCATAGAATGCTTCATATAAGAGGACATCAAGAACATCCGTATACTATAGAAGAATTAAAAAATAGGATTTCAAAAGAAAAAGGGATACTATAAGGAGACGTTTTAAAGGTACTGTATAGAGGTGTAACGAATTGAATTTCGCCGAACTTCCAGGTGATTTATTATTATGCTTCCACCTTCATTTTCTCTCTCTCCTCCAAAATCCTGTTCAGCCCATTAATAAATGCAATCACTGATGCCATTACAATATCCTCATGAACGCCTCTGGCAAGATTTTCTCATACACTT
>JAKFXM010000042.1 GCA_021731385.1 Methanobacteriota archaeon | reverse complement strand
TATCGACTCCGGGATTGATCCTGCAGGAATATTTAAAAAAATTGATGAATTAAATATTAGAATTGATTTCTTAATAAATACTCACTGCCATTATGACCATATTGGCGCTGATTCGGATATTAGAAGGAAGACAGGCGCAAAAATCTGTGTTCACAAGGATGATGCAGAGGCCATGGAAAAGGGCGATAACAGCAGAATTCTGTTTGACCTCTTCGGCAATGATGGAGGAATTAGAGTTGACCTGAAGCTTGATGATGGGCAGGTTATTGATCTTGGTAACCTGGAATTGAATGTAATCCATACACCCGGACATACACCGGGTGGAATTTGCATATATGAGCCAAAATCAAAGTCGCTTTTTTCAGGCGATACAATATTCTCTAATGGGGTCGGAAGGACAGATTTAAGCGGCGGAAATTTTAGTGATTTGAAAAAATCAATAGAAAAAATTTTGGAGATAAAATGGAAATCCGGAATTGAGAAATTGTATCCCGGACATGGACCTATTGGTTCCGGAGAGGATATTGAGAGGATTTATGAGGAATATTTTTAGAATTTGAATAATGATAAAATGCGCATTGCCGTAATCAATCTTGACTGTTGCACAAACCCTTTTTCTTTATAAAAGAAAAAGTGTTTGTATTCCCAAAGAAAGAAAAAAATAAAACGTGAAATGAGGATAGCAGTAATTAATATCGACAGGTGCAAGCCAAAGGATTGCAATTACCTTTGCCAGAGAGTATGCCCTATGGTGAAAACGGGGAAAGAGGCGATTATCATAGACCCTGAGAAGAATAAGCCGGTAATTATTGAAGACCTATGCTCCGGCTGCGGAATCTGTGTTAAGAAGTGTCCATTTGAGGCTATAACAATAATAAATCTTCCTGAAGAGATAGGAAAACCGGTCCATCAGTATGGGGTTAATGGTTTCCGTCTCTATAATCTGCCAACCCCAAAAAACGGGGTTGTAGGGATAATCGGTGCTAATGGTATTGGAAAAACTACTGTGATGAGAATTCTTTCTGGAGAAATTATGCCAAATCTTGGGACAAATGCCGAGTGGCAGGAGATTATAGAAAGGTTCAGAGGAAAGGAAATTCAGAATTATCTTGAGAAATTATCTTTGGGAGAAATTAAGGCAGTATACAAGCCGCAGTTCGTTGAGGGTATAGTGAGATATGTTAAAGGCAATGTAAGGGAAATTCTTGAGAGGGGGGATGAAACAGGGAATTTAAAAAACATTATTGAAAGATTAGACCTGAAAAATTCCATTGAAAAAAACATAAATGAATTATCGGGGGGAGAATTGCAGAGGGTTGCGATTGCAGCATGCCTTACAAAGGATGCGGATATCCATCTTATAGACGAGCCATCGAGTTATCTTGATGTTCGGGAGAGGCTGAATATGGCAAAACTGATAAGGGAAATTTCTTCGGATAAATTTGTATTTGTCGTAGAACACGACCTCGTTGTTTTGGATTATCTCTCTGATTATATTCACATAATCTTCGGTCACCGGGGGGCATATGGGATAATCTCAAACATAAAAAGCACAAGGGTTGGAATAAACGAGTATCTTTCTGGTTTCCTTAGATCAGAGAACATGCGCTTCAGGGAGGAGATAAAATTTGAGATAAGACCTCCCGGAGAGAAGAAATCAGGGGATGAACTGGTATCCTACCCGGATATGATGAAGGGATATGGGGGCTTTAATTTGTATGTAAATTCCGGAAAATTGCACAGGGATGAAATTCTGGGAATTCTCGGACCGAATGCAACAGGAAAGACAACCTTTGTAAGGATGCTTGCCGGGGATATAGAGCCGGATAACAGTAAAATTGACCTGAAGTTGAAGGTTTCATATAAGCCGCAGTACATAAAACCAAAAGAGGAATTGGTTCTTTCCTTAAAATTAAAGCCAGACCTAATTGAAAGATTTGGTATAAAATTCCTGATGGAAAAGAAATTAAATGAACTCTCTGGCGGTGAATTGCAGAGGGTTGCGATTGCAGCATGCCTGTCAAAGGATTGCGAGATCTACCTTTTAGATGAACCATCCGCATATCTTGATGTTGAGGAAAGGCTAAAATTTGCGAAATATATAAAGAAATTTGCAGCAGAGAAAGAGGTTTCTGTCCTTGTTGTAGACCATGACATACTGCTTATTGACTATATCTCAGACAGATTGATGGTATTCAGCGGAGAATCCGGAAAAAGAGGGATTGCATCAGAGCCGATGAATTTGAGGGATGGGATGAACAAATTTCTAAGAGAGATGGACATAACCTTCAGAAGAGACCCGGAGACGGGAAGGCCAAGGGCGAATAAGCCGGATTCTGTAAAAGACAGGGGGCAGAGGGAAAGAGGGGAGTATTACTATTTTGGATAACAGGATCTCTGCACGATTTTTATGTCGTCTCTATTTCGTAACCTCAAATATTGATATATGTTGAACTCGATCTGGTTTTACCCTTCCAGAGATTCTGAGCATATCAATGTTAGTGAATACTTTAACTTTGCGTTGTTCCAGAAAATGCGGATCGTGTGCCCATATACCCTCCGCTTTGCTTGCAAGACAGGCAGCAAGATGTGGAATGTCATCTAGATCGTTTATATCATTTTTACATTGGTCAATAAAATCTTCGTATTCTTCATAAGGTATGGTCTTTACGCGCTCGAAAATCAGAGTAAGCAGGATTTCGAATTCTCCATCTGTCAGTTTTGTCTTTCGTTTTAGTTCATCTTTATGATTGTTAATCTCAGTTATTGTATAGTCTGGTGTTATGAATTCGAAATTTTCATCAAACAAAATATCCCTTGATGTACCTTCCTTTATCAAAGCCGCTATTATTCTGTTTGTGTCTGCTAGAATTTTCATTTAACCAGACCATGCCTTTTTGCAATCCCGTACTTTATTTTGTGTCCTATTTCTTCTGCGTCCTGTTCGGTTAGTTCACTTTTCGCTAAAAGTTTTTCCATAAGTTCCAGTTTTCTTGCTTTTTCCCATATAGCCTGTCTTGCTACTTCACTCCATTTGATCTCTTTGTGTTTCTGCATAATCTCGTTCAGATCCTCCGGAAGAGCTAAAGTCATATTGGTCATATCCATCACCTTACTTATTTATGTATATTATTTATTTTTACTTATTTATATAATGCTGATAGGCATAACCTTTAGAAGAGACCCCGAGACTGGAAGACCGAGGGCGAATAAATTGGATTC
>JAKFXM010000184.1 GCA_021731385.1 Methanobacteriota archaeon | reverse complement strand
CTTAGGTAATGGAACAGTTTCCATGAACCTGACCTACTCTGACTCTGATGGAAACCGCTATAATCTCAGCACCTCAATGGTGATGCAAATTATCACAAATCCAAGGATTTACATCTATCTGGATTATTCTCCAGCAAATCCAACTACAGCAGATATAATTAGATTCAATGTAAGTCTACTAAATATAGGCAGTAGCACAGCCTACAGAATAAATCTGACAACTCAGCTTGATTCTGGGATAACTGCTATCACTCCAGATAACTTTTCATTGGCTAATCTCTCAGCTAAACAATCAGCCGACTTTTCATTCAATGCTACAGCCTCAGCTGGAAAATACTATGCAAGGGCTTACTCTTATTATGAAAGCCAGAATGGAACTTTGTTTTTAGCTGGAAGCAACGAGGTTGAGGTTAGGGTTTCTGGGATTACTACGACAACAACAACAACATCAAGCACAACTACAACACTACCTTCACCGCCGACTACTTTGCCAATAACTCCACCAGAGCAACCGCCAGAAACAACTATGACAAGCACCACAACAACATCTACAACTACTACATCAAGCACTACAACATCACTGACAACCACGACTCAGACAACGACTACGCTCATAACTCCAACTACAACACCAACTAGCACAACTACTACAACCACGACATCAACCTCTACAACAACTCAGACTACAAGCACAACCTTAGGCACTACAATAACAACTAGCACAAGCACCACTGTAACATCCACTTCTACTACCACAACAATTACATTATCTGATACTATCCCGCCAGAAATCTTGAAATCACTTAGCAAGGTAGATGGTAAAAAGGCTGTCCTACAACTACTGACTAATGAGATATCTATCTGTAGATATGATATTAAGGATAAATCTTATGACGAGATGGAGGATATTTTTACAGGGACTAATGGCACAGTTCATAGTACTGTTCTTAACCTACAGAGAGGTTCCTATACATTCTATGCAAGATGTATTGACAGATTCGGTAATGCTGATAATTCCTCTATTACCTTTAATTTCAGTATTAAAGCTACTGCTTTTGGAGAGGTCTCTGCTCCATCAGTCAGCAAGGAGATAATCCCCTGCAAGAATGATGGAATAAAGAACTATGCAGAGGAAGGTGTGGATTGTGGTGGGCATTGTAAGCCATGTTCTACAACTACTACTGTAAGGACAAATACGACTACTGTAAAGAGAACAACTACAACTGTTATTACAATTTCTACCATTGCAACTACAACTTCAACTCTGACGACTACAACAACTCTTTTAAAAGCACCAGATATTGTTGGTAAGGTTATTGCTTCCTCAGGAAAGAGAGGTTCTGAGATAATTCTCTTTGCCTTGATATTCACGCTAACAGCAATGCTGGTTTATTATCTAAATAAGGGAGGTAAGAGAGGATGAAAAGGAAAACGATCTTAATAGGTATCGGCATAGTCTTGATTTTATTTATATCTGCAATTACTGCACTATACCTGCACTTCAAGCCATTGCTTGAGGATGAAGAGATGAAGGATGTAGTATCCAACCTTATGGGGACTTGCATAGGTAAAGGCTGCCACTCAACAGGCTCAAGTTCAACCAGTGGATTTGGCAGTGTTGACTGCAGGGGTTACCAGTTCTTTTATATCTGTCTCTCTGATGCTGAGAAGTATTGCAGGTATTTCAAGCCTTTTGAGAGCAGAGAAAAATGTGTCTGCGAGGTAAAAAGTACGATAGAGAGCAAGGATTCTTTCAAGAAGTTCTGCCCCAGGAACAGTCTCTGCTATGGAAACAGCTTTGAGTATGAGTTTGGGTGTAGTGAGGATTTAGAGAGGACTTGTAGGGAGATTGAAAATCGACTAAGAACTGAAAAGTCATGCTCTTATTGTGAAGATTCTTGGGTAGAGAGATATCCAAAACTTACAGTATCAGAGAAAGAGAGGGTTAATAGACAGTTTGAATCTTTCTGTAACCTATTTTGCCAGAACTGTAATAGCACAATATGTACAAAAGATAACCTATGTGTGTATTATAATCTCAATCAAACTGCTACAAAAACGGTTGAAATTTAATTAACATTATTTATAAATAAACTACTCCAGCTTAACAGTCAGGCGGTATCCGTGAGGATGTAATGAAAAAGAGTAATAATTTGCTAAAGCCAAAAGTCTCAGAATTTTTAAGAGAGGCGGAAAAGGAGATAACCGAATCAACAGAAGAAGTCAAAATAGAAATTCCAGAACAGCCAGAATTTTTTAAAACGCCCGTAAGATTTGGAAGTATTCCTGTTGATAAACTTCCTCTTGGTTGTGATGAAAAGGAGCGGTATAAGAAGATTTATCCGGGAATTTCTTTACCTTTTCAGCAGGTAGAAAAAATATCTTTCGGACATTCAGATTTACCTCAGAATAGGCTAATTTTTGGAGATAACTTACATATAATGAGAATGTTGCCTCCCACTTCTATTGATTTAATCTACATTGATCCGCCTTTCTTTTCCGGCAGAAACTATAATGTTATTTTTGGCGACCAAAACGAAGTCAGAAGCTTTACAGACATTTGGGAAGGCGGAATGCCTGGTTATTTGACTTGGTTAAATGCAAGACTTTTGGAAATGAAGAGATTACTCAAACTAACCGGAAGTGTTTTGGTTCATTGTGATTGGCATGCATCTCATTATATTAAATGCGAGATGGATAGAATTTTTGGTTATGATAATTTTAGGAATGAAATTGTTTGGAGATATAGGAGATGGCCTGCTAAACAAAAAAATTTACAAAGAATGCATGATATTATTTTATGGTATTCAAAATCAAATGATGGAGAACATAAATTTAAAGTTCTGTATGAGCCATTATCTGAAACTACTTTAAAAGCAGATCGGGGATTAAAAATCTTAAATGTGTTTGATGAAGAGGGTAATAGGATAAGAGGTAAAAAAACAGGAGAAAAATCTCCTGGCGCTCCAATGTCTGATGTTTGGGAAATTTCTTTAATGGCTCCGACTGCAAAAGAAAGAATAGGATATCCTACGCAAAAACCTGAAGCATTAATGGAAAAAATACTTGATACATTGACAGAACAGGGAGATGTTGTCGCAGACTTCTTCTGTGGTGGAGGCACTACTCCAGCAGTTGCTCAAAAATTAGGTAGAAGATGGATTGCTTGTGATATTTCAAGAATCGCTATATCAGTTACAAGAGATAGAATACTAAGAGGTGTTTTATCTGAGGA